>JBDTWC010000209.1:0-5332 GCA_040006875.1 Acidobacteriota bacterium
TGCTGCGGCATGACGACGGCGCTCGCGCCAGCGGTGCCGGCCGGCGCACGGAGGGAAGCGCCACGTGGCGGGCGCGCTCGGGGCTCGTGGCCATGAACGTCGCGCTGGCCACCGTGCTGCTGGCCGGCTCGGGCGTACTCGTGCGCAGCGTGACGCGATTGCTGGCGGTGGAACCGGGCTTCGATGCTCACGGCGTGCTCACGCTGCGGTTGTGGGCCGGAGGGGCGAGCTTCGACCAGGGCGAGACGGCGCAGCAGATCGCGACGGCGGTGCGCTACTACGACGACGTGTTGATGCGCGTGCGCGCCCTGCCGGGCGTCACCGCGGCCGCCGCGGTGACCACCTTGCCCATGGGTGGCGGCGTGGATGGCTTCGGGCTGCACATCGAGGGCCGCTTCACGGCGAACCCCGAGGACGCGCCGTCGGCCGATCGCTTCGTGGTGACGCCGGACTATTTCGCCACGCTCAGGATTCCGCTCCTGCGCGGACGGGTGATCGATGGCCGCGATTCGCAGACGGCAGAACGCGTGGCGGTGATCAATCGCGCCACTGCCGACACGTTGTTCCCGGGCGAGGATCCACTTGGGCATCGCCTGCTGCTCGGCGATCAGTCGGGCGCCGCGCGCACGATCGTCGGCGTGGTCGGGGACGTACGGCATCACGGTCTCGATCGCGACGTGGGTCCGCAGGTCTACGTGCCGCAGGCGCAGTGGGCGTGGAGCGAGACGCTGATGACGCTGGTGGTGCGCACGGGCGGCGAGCCCGGCACGCTGGCCGCGGCGGCGCGCCGCGCCCTC
Source organism: Acidobacteriota bacterium (assembly GCA_040006875.1). Lineage (GTDB taxonomy): Bacteria > Acidobacteriota > Vicinamibacteria > Vicinamibacterales > UBA2999 > CADEFD01. Next base: position 798 of record JBDTWC010000209.1, read on the forward strand.
CGCGAGGTGGACGCAATGCAGCCGGTCACCGACGTGCGGGTCTACGATGACGTCGTGGCGACGACCACGAGCACGCGGCGCTTCGTGGCCGGGGCGCTCGGGGTGTTCGCGGCGGCAGCGCTGGTCCTGGCGCTGGTCGGGCTGTACGGCGCGCTCAGCGTCACGGTGGCGCAGCGGCGGATGGAGATCGGCATCCGGCTGGCGCTGGGCGCTCGGGCGGATGCCATCAGGCGGATGGTGTTCCTGAACGGACTGCGTCCGGTTCTGCTGGGGTTGGGCGTGGGCGCGGTGGCATCGGTGTTCGCTCTGCGCGCCATGGGCGAACTCGTGTTCGAGGTGCGTCCGCTCGACCCGGCGTCACTGGCGGGTGCGCTGGGCGCCTTGCTCCTGACCGGCGCCGCTGCATGTCTGGTGCCCGCTTGGCGGGCCGCGCGCATCGACCCGGCTCTGGCGCTCAGGGCCGAATAGCCTGACGGCCCCGCCGCCGAGCCCTTTGTAGGGAATCTGTATCGAAGTATCGGGTTTGGGGGTGTCGGGGGTATCGGGGTCTGACCCCGTTGCCGTCGGAACGGAAGTAGAAACTGCGTACCGGGACCGGACGCCGTAACCGGCGTCCAAACGGCGTGTCTGGAACATGGTCGACGTGGGTCCTACTGGCGCATGTGGGCGCCACGTGTGCAATGACCGGGCTCATCTGGCTCGTGCAGGTCGTTCACTACCCGCTGTTCGGCGCCGTCGACGCTGCGGCCTTCCCGACGTATCACCGCGAGCACATGCACCTCGTCACGCTCGTCGTCGGCCCGTTGATGTTGATTGAGGCGACCGCGGCGATTGCGATCCTGACGCTGCGGGTATCACCGCCGTCACTCGCCTGGGCCGGGGTGGTGCTACTGGCGGTCGTGTGGGGGGCGACGATACTTCTCTCGGTGCCGCACCACGACGCGCTCACGCGCGGCTTCAGCGCGGCGACGCTCGCCGCCCTCGTTGGCACCAACTGGATCCGGACCGTTGCCTGGACCGCTCGGGCCGGTCTGTCGCTACTGATGGTGGCTGGTGCGATGCGCGGCGGGGGTTAGCGCCCGCGCCTGGTCTACGCGTATGCAGAGCTAGCGCGCCGTGGCCGGCAGCTGCGCTTCGGCGCGACGCGCAATCTCGCGGATCATGCCGCCGAAGATCACGCCGTGGATCGGATAGAGCGCGTACCAGTAGAGGACGCCGAACAGGCCCTTCGGGGCGAAGTAGGCCGTCTGCACGATCGTCGTGCAGGTCTCGGGCTCTGTGTCCGCCTTGATCTGGAACTCGAGCCACGCGCGACCTGGCACCCTCATCTCGGCGCGCAGCCGCACGAGCCGTCCTGGCTCCACCGCCTCGACGCGCCAGAAGTCCACCGCGTCGCCGACGCGCAACTCGCGCGGATCGCGGCGCCCACGGCGCATGCCCACGCCGCCGACCAGGCGATCCAGCAGTCCACGCAACTGCCAGGCCCAATTGAGGCGCAGCCATCCCGTAGCACCGCCCAGTTCGCCGATCACGTCGTAGGCGCGCTCGGGCGCGGCGTGCACGGTGAGCTGACGCCGTTCGATCATCATGCCCTCGAGCGTCGTGAGCACGACCGGTACGGTGGCGAGTTGGCTCGAGGTCAACGCGTCCGACCACGCCGTCTCGACGTTGGCGCCGTCGAGTTTGACGAGCGCGCGGCGTACGGCTTCGGCGTAGGACAGCGGCACGACGTGCGGAAAGAGCGAGCGCGCGCTGTCGTCGCGCACGACCACCTCGTTGCGCAGGCCCTCGATGAGCGGCCGGGCGATGTTGGCCGGGATGGGCGTGACGAGGTGCACCCAGTACGACGACAGACGGGGCGTGAGGAACGGGACAGGCACGAGCCACCGGCGCAGACCACGCAGCCGCGCGTAGCCCATCATCATCTCGCCGTAGGTCAGCACGTCGCTGGCGCCAATCTCCACGATTCGTCCCGCCGAGGCCGGCGTGGCGAGCGCGTCTGCCAGGTACTGGATGACGTCGCGGATGGCGATCGGCTGGATGCGCGTGTAGACCCAGCTCGGACAGATCATGACCGGCACACGCTCGGCGAGATACCGGATCATCTCGAACGACACCGAGCCGGAGCCCACAATCACGGCCGCTCGGAACTCTGTCACCGGCACGCCCGCGCTGCGGAGCGCCGCGCCCGTGTCATGGCGCGAGCGGAGATGTTCGGAGAGCGCGTCGTTGGCGTCGCCAAGTCCGCCCAGGTAGATGATTCGGGCTACCCCGGCCGCGGCGGCGGCGTCGCCGAAGGCGCGCGCCGCGCGCACGTCGTGGTCGTGGAAGTCGCGTCCCGTGCCCAGGCTGTGGACGAGATAGTAGGCGACGTCGATGTCGGCGAGGGCCGGGATGAGTGAGGCGGGGGTGAGGACGTCGCCGGTGACGATGTCAACATGTTCGGCCCAGGCGCGGCCTTGCAGCCGGGCGGCATCCCGCACCATGCAGCGCACGGCGTGGCCGCGGGCTAGGAGCTGGGGGACGAGGCGCCCGCCGACGTAGCCGTTGGCGCCGGTGACCAGGATGCGCATCAGAGATACGACGCGGTTTGGGGGATGGACGATCCCGCGCCGACGGTGAGGCCGGCGCGGAGGCTCGTCACGGCGTGTGATCTAGGTGGTCGCTGCTGCGGCCCGCGCGGCCATTGCTTCCTGACGCTTGCGCGTCAGGTGGGGGGTGATGCCAAGCAGGCGCTGGATGACCATGAGCTGCCCGCGGTGGTGCATCTCGTGTTCCTTGGCGCCGAGCAGCATCTCGAAGCGCGATTTGCTGGGCGGCGTCAGTCCAGCCGGGAAGTGGACGGACTCGCCGAGTGCCTCGTCCGTGAGCGTCTCGAGCCACGCGGCGAACTGTTCGCCGCGCGTCGTCAGCGCGTCGATGATGGCGGTCTTGCTGGTGAGCGTCGACTCGATCTGCTTGGCCTGACCCATGTAGGCACCGAAGTCTTCCATCGACACGTGGGTCTTCTTGTCGACGCCGTGCAGCGCGTGGTGGAAGTTGGTGCTCGCGGCGACATGGGCCAGCGTGGCGGCCACCGTCATGCAACCTTCGGCGGCGACGAAGCCGTATTTTTCTTCGGGGATGTCTTGGGCCGTCTGGATGGTGTTCTGCCGGACCGTGCGGAAAGCGGTGGCCAAGTCCTTGGCGCCGTAATAAGTCATGGGACGAATTCTCCTGAAAGTATTTCAACGATCGTCAACGTTCCCAATTGTATCGGGGGAGCGAGGGGTCTGACCCCTGCGGCCCGAATGCTGTGCCGGAGGGGTCAGACCCCTCTGACAGCGCTACCAGTCTGCCGCCGCTCGGCTTGACCACGGGCTCTTACGGGCTGACACCAGTGCCGAGGCGCGAGTCAACGGCGCCGTTGCAACCGCGAAGACGGTGCAACCGCCATATGCCAGCGCCGCGAGCCAGGGTAGGCGATCGCGGGAAGCTCTGGCGCCGCCGCACAGCGATGGGACAGGCTACGGCTCCACCGTCAACTGTAGGCTGCGCGTCCGCCACGTGCGCAGTCCCCAGTAGCTCAGAAGGCCGATGGGACCAAACAGAAACGTCAGCATCAGACACGGTACAAGGAGCAGATGTGGGATGCCGTGGCGCTGCGCGTCGCGGGTCTCCCACGCGCCGATGAAGAGGTCGAACGCTAGGTAGTGCACCCACCCGGCCAACAGCATCGCGGGGTTCGAGAACAACAGGGCGACATCCGAGAGGGAGCCGAAGCCGCCCGCGCTGCGGCCGAAGTGCCGGGCGATGAGCACCAGGTAGACGACACCAATGGCGAAGGGAATAACCACTGCGGCAAGCAGGTGTGCCTGACGGTGGCGAGGACGAAAGATCAGCGCAGCCCAGCCGAGCATCGCCAAGGTGCTGCACGCCGTGAAGATGGACTCAAGCATGTCGCCAAGTGTAACGGCAAGGGGAAGGTGGGCGAGGGAAGGGGTCTGACCCCTCTGGTCTATTTCTTGCGCCGAGTACTGCGAACCACAGAGCTAAGTGGCAGAGGAACCGGCATGTTGACGAGCGCCAACCACTCAGCGAGCGGCGGAAGCTGCACCGTCGGAGGCGAAATGATTCGCGGCCGCCCTTCGCGCTCTGCCAGGCTAGACCAAGGCCAGTCTTCAGCACGATCGACGAGGGCTGCTCTGACGGGGTTGGCCTCGACGTATCGTATGGTCCGCAGCAGACGTACCTCTGATTCGAGGAGGAAGGCGCGATACCGGTCCTGGTAGACGTGCCCTTCTCCCACCGTGTTGGTCGCGCGTCGCAATCTCGACGCGTGCGCACCGGTCAAGCGTTGCAGAAAGCGCGACACGTCCTCGGGCTGGGCCGGACACATGACCAGATGCCAGTGATTCGGCATCAGAACGTAGGCGAGAAGGTCAACCGGGTGATGCCTGGCGGCGCGGCGAATCAGAACGAGAAATCTGGCGTATTGCCCGTCGCTGGCGAACAGTTGGCGACGGTCGTTTCCGCGATTAATGACGTGGATCGCG
>JBDTWC010000210.1:0-5329 GCA_040006875.1 Acidobacteriota bacterium
GCACAGGTTGGCGCAGCCACGCACCACTTCGATGAGGAAGCGGGAGCCGAACTCGGTATCGGGGGTGAAGACCGAGGTGCACGGCGGGTCGACCGCCTCGGTCGTCTTCAGCGCCGCCTTCTTCACCACCTGCGGCGCACCGGTGTCGGGGCGCGGCACGTAGGCGTCGATGGTGCCGTCGTCGCGATAGGTCACGTCGTAGAACGACGGGATGTAGAAGCCGCGGCGCTGGGCCAGCTGCTTCAGCAGGTCGCCGCGCGAGGTGGCGGCGGCCACCGCCTCGAGCAGCGACGGCACCAGCACCTCGCCTTCGCCGGCGGCGATCACGTCGGCAAAGAGGGCCAAGGGCTCGGGGTTCACGAATGTCACCGCGCCGCCAATCACGACCAGCGGATGCCGGTGGTCGCGGTCGGCCGCGCGCAGCGGCAGGCCTGCCAGGCGCAGCATGGTGAGGACGTTGGTGTAGTCCCATTCAAACGACACCGAGAAGGCGAGGACGTCGAGGTCGTTGAGCGGGGTCTCCGACTCGAGAGTCATCAGGCGCGCATTGCGCTCGACCAGCGTCTTCAGCTCCTGCTTGGGCGGCAGGAAGACGCGCTCGCAGACTGTGTCTGGATGGTCGTTGAAGAGCCGGTAGACGGTCTGGAAGCCTAGGTTCGACATCCCCACGAAATACGTATTGGGGAAGGCCAGGCCGACGCGCATGCGGTTCACGTGCGGTTTCTGCACGTATCCCACTTCGCGCGCGAGCGTCTGACGGGCGGCGGTGCGTTGATCCCAGGAGGTATTCATACCGGAGGCAGGTCGCCTCCGGTCATTAGTCTACTACCCGCGCCGCGCCAACCGTCGGCCCTTCTACGCAGGAGCAGAAAGGTTCACTGGATCGTCGGCCCCCAAGTGCCGCCTATTCGTTCTGCCGGCGCAGGAACGCCGGCACGTCGAGCTCGCCAGTGAGGTCGATCTCGCCCGGCTCGAGTTCGATGCTTTGCAGGGGGAAGCCGCCCACCACGGCGCGCTGCTGCATCGGCATGTCGATCGACGGCCGGCGTGAGATGGACGCCCGCTGAGCTGGCGCCGCATCGATGGCGTTGGCCCCGGCGCCGGCCCGCAGGTGCGCCGAGTAGTTCGACAGATCCACCGGCGTGCTCGTGGCCGACGCCGGAATGGTGCGCGCCCCCCGGGCCTGATCAAAGCCGGTGGCGATCACCGTGATCTTCACCTTGCCGGTGAGCGTCGGGTCGACGACGGCGCCGAAGATGATGTTGGCGTCTTCGTGCGCGGCCTCCTGGATCACCGACATGGCGTCGTGCACTTCCATCAGACCCATGTCCGGCCCGCCGGTGATGTTCACGATCACGCCGCGGGCGCCGTTGACCGAGGCGTCCTCGAGCAGCGGGCTCGACACGGCGCGGTTGGCGGCGTCGAGGGCCCGGGTCGGGCCATCGGCCATGGCTGTGCCCATCATGGCCACACCGGCCGCCGACATGATCGCCTTCACGTCGGCGAAGTCGAGGTTGATGATGCCGGGCACGAGAATCAGATCGGAGATGCCCTGGATCGCCTGGCGCAGCACGTCGTCGGCGGTCACAAACGCGTCGAGCATCGAGGTCTGGCGGTCGATGACCGTGAGCAAGCGCTCGTTGGGAATCGTAATTACGGTGTCGACCGCTTCGCGCAGGGCGTCGAGGCCGTGCGCGGCCTGGGTGAGCCGCTTCTTCCCTTCGAACTTGAACGGCTTGGTCACGACCGCAATCGTGAGCGCGCCCAGTTCGGTGGCCAAGCTGGCAATCACCGGCGCCGCACCGGTGCCGGTGCCGCCGCCGAGCCCAGTCGTGACAAACACCATGTCAGCGCCGCTCAACGCGGCAATCAGCGCGTCGGTGTCTTCGAGCGCGGCCTGCCGGCCCACGTTGGGATCGGCGCCGGCGCCGAGGCCCTTGGTGAGCTTGCTGCCGATCTGGATCTTGACCGGCGCGGGATTGGACCGCAGCGCCTGCGCGTCGGTGTTGGCGACCATGAACTCGACGCCCGAAAGTCCCGCCTGCACCATCCGCGACACGGCGTTGCCGCCGCCACCGCCCACGCCTACCACCTTGATGCGCGCGCCGCTGCGCAGCTCTTCGTCCAGCATGAGCCGGAGCTTGTCCTCGGCGTTGGGCATCGTCCCTCCTGGTTTCAACCATCCGTCCATTAGAAGAACTCCTTGAATACGGTCCGCAGCCGACTGACCATGCGGGTCAGGGCGCCGCCGCCCGTGCCCGTCGTTTCGACCTTCTGATGTCTGTGGGCGTAGAGCACCAGCCCCAGGGCTGACGCACACGCCGGATTGCTCAAGTGGTCGGCCAGGCCGCCCACCCCCACCGGCACGCCGCGGCGCATCGGGAGATCGAAGATCTGCTCGGCGATCTCCGACATGCCGTCGAGGACGGCCCCGCCACCGGTCAGTACCAGGCCCGAGTTGAGCGACTTCTCGTAGCCGGCCTTGCTGATTTCGTCCCACGCCAGATGGAAGAGCTCTTCGGCGCGCGGCTGCAGGATGTCCGACAGGATGCGGCGGGCCATGACTCGCGGCCGCCGGCCGCCCACGCTCGCCACCTCGATGGTCTCGTCTTCATCGACCATGCCCGACAGGGCGCAGCCGGAGCGGCGCTTCACCTTCTCGGCTTCCGGGATCGGCGTGCGCAGGCCGACCGCGATGTCGTTGGTGAAGTGGTCGCCGCCGACGCCGATCACCGCCGTATGCCACAGCGCGCCGCGTTCGAAGATGGCGAGGTCGGCGGTGCCGCCGCCGATGTCGAGCAGGGCCACGCCGAGCTCGCGTTCATCGGGGGTCAGCACCGCTTCGGCCGCGGCCAGCTGCCCGATCACCATGTCGACCACGGCGATGCCGGCGCGGTTCACGCACGCCACCAGGTTCTGGGTGGAGGTGGCGGCGCCGGTCACGATGTGCACGTTCACTTCGAGCCGCGCGCCGGTCATGCCGACCGGAGCGCCGATGCCGTCCTGCTCGTCGACCACGAAGTCCTGCGGCAGCACGTGCAGCACCTCGCGGCCGGCCGGCAGGGACACGGCGCGGGCGGCATCGAGGGCCCGGCGCACGTCTTCGCGGGTGATCTCGCGGTTCTTGCCCGCGACCGCGACCACGCCGCGGCTGTTGAAGCCCTTGATATGCGGGCCGCTCACTGCCAGGTGCGCGGATCCGATCTCCACGCCGGCCATCAGCTCGGCTTCCTCCACCGACTTCTTGATGGAGTCGACGGCGGCTTCGAGATTGACTACCACGCCGCGTTTCAAGCCCTTCGATTCGGCCATGCCGATGCCGATGACGTCGAGGCCGCCGCCATCCGACACCTCGCCCACCACCGTGCACACCTTCGACGTGCCGATGTCGAGTCCGACGATGTACCGCTCACTCCGTGCCACTACTGACCTCCCACCCGACCACCAGTGCTCAGCTCGCGCGACGCGGGCTGGGGCCCACCGTCGTCGCGTCCAGGACGCACGTAGATCCGTTCGCCGAACCGCAGATCCACCGTGTCGATGGCCGTCATGCGGTCTTTCAGTGCTGTCGCCACGTCGAGGTAGTCCTGCAGACGGGCGGCGAAGTCACGATCGCCGAGGCGCAGCATCACCGTGTCGCCGTCGAGCAGGACCACCGCATCGCGCGGATCGCGCACGTCGATCTGCGAGAGACGCATGGCCAGCTGCTCGTTCGGGGCCAGGTCGGCCAGCAACCGCGCCACGAGGGCGGCACGGCGCTCGTCGAGCACCGGCGGCTGGTCGCCCGGCGACGGGCCCAGGCCGTCGATCACCGGCAGATCCAGATCGGCGTAGCCCGGGCCGTACTCGTCGATGACGACGCCGCGCGCGTCCACGAGATAGAGACTCTGTCCGCCCAGACGAGCGATGCCCATCGGCGTGCGCTCGCGCACCAGCACGTCGAGCGTGTTGGGCAACACGCGCCGCACGATCGCGTCTTCGACCCAGGGCGAGGTCATGAGGCGCTGACGCCAGTCTTCGAGGCGCACGGCGAGGATGTTCTGGCCATGCAGGTCGCCCACGAGCGCCATGGCCTCGCCGCGCGACAGCCGTTCGTTGCCGTGCAGCACGATGTGCGCGATCTGCAGCGCCGACGAATCGGCCACCAGCGTGACCGTGCGCCAGAGAGCCAGGCTCACGATCAGCGCCAGCGATGCCGACTTCGCCGCAGTCCTGGCGGTGCGCCAGAACTGGCCGCGACGCCCGGTGGGCTTCACCTGCGCGCGCCGGAAGCGCTTGTCCGAAGGCATGGGCAGGCCGGGCTTCACGACGCCACCTCCGTGCCGTGACGCCGCTCGAGCTCGCGCACAAGCAACGCCGGCACGCTGCCGATCGAGCCGGCGCCGAGCGTGATCACGAGATCACCAGGACGCGCCAGCACCGCCACCGCCGCCGGCACGTCCTCGAGTCGCTTCACCACCGTGACCGGCGCGGCGCGACGCCGGTTCACGGCCTCGGCCAGCGCTTCGACGGTCACGCCGGGAATGGGCTCTTCGCTGGCGGCGTAGATGTCGGTCAGCACGACCTCGTCGGCCAGGGCCAGGGCAGCCGCGAACTCGGGCAGCAACTGCGCCGTGCGCGAGTAGCGATGGGGTTGGAATGCCACCACGATGCGCGCCGGAGCCGCGGCGCGGGCCGCGGCCAGCACCGCCGCGATCTCGGTGGGATGGTGCCCGTAGTCGTCGACCACGGTGATGCCGTTGACCACGCCACGGCGCTCGAAGCGCCGCTCGGCGCCCTGAAAGTCGGCCAGGGCCGCGGCAATGGCCGCAAATGGCGCGCCCAGCTCGAGTCCGGCGGCGACCGCCGCCAGCGCGTTCAACACCGAGTGCCGGCCGGGCACCTGCAAGTGCAGGCGGCCGAGCGTGGTCACCTCGGCATCGCGCGCGCGCGAACTTCGCCTGGTGACGCTGCAGGTGCTGCCGAAGCCGGCGAGCGTCAGGTTGACAGCGGTGATGTCAGCGTCGGGCGCGTCGATGCCGTAGGTGGTGGCGCGCCGCGTCATGCGCGGCAGGATCCGGCGCAGCTCGGCGTCGTCGGCGCAGGCGATGACGGCGCCGTAGAACGGCACCTTGTTGGCGAAATCGATGAAGGCCTGCTGGAGATCGTCGAAGCCGCCGTAGGCTTCCATGTGCTCGCGATCGAGGTTGGTGATCACGGCCACGGTGGGCGAGAGCTTCAGGAACGAGCGGTCGCTCTCGTCGGCCTCGGCCACCATGTAGTGGCCACGGCCGAGCCGTGCATTGCTGCCGAAGGCGCGCAGGCGGCCGCCGATCACCGCCGTGGGATC
>JBDTWC010000211.1:0-5325 GCA_040006875.1 Acidobacteriota bacterium
AAGCTCGTGGCGCGCTTGCTCGCGGCAGATCCGGCGCTGCGCCCGCCGCGCGCGCGGGTCGTTGCCGACGAACTGCGGGCCCTGCTCGCGCCGCCCGCGCCAGTGCCGGGCCCGTCGCGGCGCCTGTGGGCTGCGATTGCCGTGCTCACGGTGGCCACCGTGGCCAGCGCGTTGTGGGCGATCTCGCGGCCCGTGCGTCTCGACGTCAGCAACCCGGTGATCGCGGTGCTGCCGCTCAGCAACGGCACCGGCGACTCGGCCAACGACTACATCGCGTCGGGCGTGGCTGACAGTCTGATCACCAGCCTGGCGTCGCTCCCGTCGGTGCGCACGCTGTCGCGCTCGATGGTCGAAGAAGCGCGCGGCCGTCGCAAGACGCCGGGCGACGTGGCCCGCGACCTCGGCGCCACTTTCGTGGTCGAAGGGTCGGTGCAGCGAGCCGGCGGCCAACTGCGTCTGGCCCTGAACCTGCTGCGGCCTGACGGCACGCTGGCCTGGGCCGATGCGGTCGAAGGTGCCGCCGACAGCGTCTTTGCGATGCAGGCACGGCTGGCCAGCGCGCTCGGCAGCGCGCTCAGCGTGCAGCTGTCGCGCGAGGATCGCGAGCGCCTCAACACGCCGCCCACGGCCAACGCCAACGCGCTCGACGCCTACTGGCGTGGCCGGGCCGCACTTGAGCGCCGCGACATGCCTGGCAATCTGCAGCGCGCCGTCTTGGCGTTCAATGAAGCCCTGCGCCTCGATGCCCGCTTCGCGGTCGCCCAGGCCGCCCTCGGCGAGGCCTACTGGGAGCTCTACAACCTGACCCGCGACTCGCAGTGGGTCGAGCAGGCCGTGCAGGCGAGCAAAGCGGCCGTGGCCCTGGCCCCCGGCGACCCCGCCGTGCGCGTGGCCCTCGGCGTCACGCTGAGCAACAGCGGCCGTCATGCCGAGGCCGTGCAGGAGCTGCAGCGCGCCATCGCCGAACAGCCCGATCACGACGAGGCGCGCCGCTATCTCGGCAAGGCCCTGGCCGGACTCGGCCGTCTCGACGAAGCGGTGGCCGAGTGGCGCAAGGCGCTGGTCATCCGGCCCAACAACTGGCAGGCGCTGAGCGACATGGGGCTCGCCTTGTTCCAGGCCGGCCGCTACGACGATGCCAAGCAGGTCTACCTGCAGCTCACCGAACTGCAGCCCGACAACGCCATCGGCTACCAGATGCTCGGCGCCGTGCATCAGGTGCAGGGCGATGCCGAGAAGGCGCTGACCTACTACGAGAAGGCGATCGCGATTGCGCCGTTGCCGCAGGCCCTGTCGAACATTGGCTTCCTGTCCTACGCGCGCGGCGACTACGCCAAAGCGGTCGACGCGTTCCTGCGCGCGATCGAGCAGCGGCCCAACGCCGCCGCCACCCACCGCAATCTGGGCGACGCGCTGCTCCGCCTCGGGCGCACGAGCGAAGCGCGCGAGGCGTATCGGCGCGCGGTGGCGCTGGCCGAAGAGGCGCGCGCCGTGAACCCGACCGACGCCCAGAACCTGTCGTCGCTGGCGGTCTATCTGCAGAAGGCCGGTGAGGGCGCGGCGGCGCGGCCCTATCTCGACGACGCGCTGCACCGGGCGCCGACCAATCCGGCGGTGTGGCGGCGCGCCGCCGAAGTGCATGCGCTGGCCGGCCGCGCCGACCTGGCGCTCGAGGCCCTGGCTCGCGCGCTCGAATTGGGCTACCCGCGGTCGGATGCGGCCAAGGCCGACGAGTTCGCGTCCTTGCGTGAGTTGTCGCGGTTCAAGGCGCTGGTCGGCTCCTAGACTCCAGGGGCGGCGCTGACGTGGTGTATCGTGGGGCGAACCCCGCGATGTCTTCAAGGAGCCCTGACATGTCCACGCCACGAGTGAAAGTGAAGTACGCCACCATCTTCATCTTTCCCGCCCCCGCCAAAGGCAAGTCGCCAGTGGTGACGACGTCTCCCGAGCGTCTCACCGTGCGTTGCGGCGACGTGGTCGACTGGACCGTGGTCGACGCCACCGGCGCGGCCACGCCGCGCCAGATCACGATTGGATGGGAAGACCGCAACCCGCTCGAAGAAGTGAAGCCGTTCCCGCGTGCGACTCGGGCGGCGGTGAAGAAGGCCAAGGACGGCATCTACAAGTACAGCGTGATCGTCGATGGCAAGGTGGCCTTCGACCCCGAGATCGAGGTCGTCTCCTAGCGCTCGGTCGCGGCGCCGCCCCGGCTCGCGTCGCGCCGGGTTTGATGGCCAACCGCGATCGCTGATACTCTGAGGGTCTGATGCGTACTGTCCGCTGCCACCTGCGTCGAGGTGTCACCGCGTGGCTCGTCTGCCACGTGCTGGCCTTCTCTGCGCTGGTGCCGCGCGACTGCTGCGCCGCCCATGCCCACGCGCGTCATCCGGGTGCGGCCGAGGCCGCACCGTGTCATGAAGAGGCCGCGCCAGCTCCCGGTGCGCACTGCGAGATGGCCGCCCAAGACGGCGCCGCATGTCCGATGCACGGCTCGAGCGCGACGCCGGCCGAGTGCGCCATGACCGGCGTCTGCAACGCGCCCGGGGCCGCGCTCGCCGCCGTGCTGATGCAAGCCGCCGTGCCGGTGCGTCCGTTCGCGCTGACGCCAGCGCTGACGGCGTCTGCCGGACCTCAATCCCGGCCGGTCACGCTGGTCTCCCTCCTCCTCTCGCCCGCATCGCCCCCTCCTCGTCTCTGACCTCGCTGCGTAGGCGGTGAAGACCACGACGGCGCGCCCTGCCGTCGTGGAAGGTCCATTGAGGCGAGGTATCCCATGCAGTGCATTCGTATGGCGCTGGCGGCCGTGGCCGTCGCGCTGGTGGCGGCGTCGTCGTCCGCCCAAGAGTCGATCAATCACGCGAGCGTCAGTGGCCGCGTCACCGATGCGCAGGGGGCGGTCGTGCCTGGCGCCACGGTGACCGCGCACCAGACCGAAACCGACGTCACGGCCACGGTGCAGACCGACGGCGGTGGACGCTTCCGGTTCGCATATCTCCGGGTCGGCACCTACGACCTGAGCGTGCAGTTGACGGGCTTTGCCGCTGCCCGTCGCCGTATCGCGCTCTCGGTTGGCTCGGCTTTCGAGATCCCGTTCGTGCTCGCCGTAGAGGGCGTGGCGACCAGCGTCACCGTGGCGGCGGAAGCGCCGGTACTTGAGTCCGCCCGCAGCCAGATCGCGACCACCGTGTCGGTCGCGGAAGTGCAGGCGGTGCCGCTCAATGGCCGCAACTTCCTCGACCTCGCGCTGCTGGCGCCGGGCGTGGCCCCCCCGAATATCAACAGCACGCAGCTGTTCGCCGAGACCTCCGCCGTGCAGGGCGTGGGCGTGTCGGTGGGCAGCCAGCGCAATCTGTCGAATAGCTTTATCGTCGATGGCTTGTCGGCCAACGACGATGCGGCCGGCCTGAGCGGGCTGCCCTACGGCGTGGATGCGGTGGAGCAGTTCCAGGTCGTGACCTCCGGCGGGCAGGCCGAACTGGGTCGCGCCCTGGGCGGCTACGTGAACGTCGTGACTCGCAGCGGCACCAATCAGGTGCGGGGCACCGCCTACGGCTTCTTCCGCGACGATGCCCTCAATGCGCCGAACGCGCTCTCCGGCACGACCTTGCCGATGTCACAGCAGCAGTATGGCGCCAGCGTCGGCGGGCCGATTCGCCGCGGCCGCACCTTCTACTTCGTGAACGCCGAACAGCGCCGTCTCGAGCAGTCGGGCTTCGCCACCATCAGCGCCGCCAACGTGGCCATCGTGAACGCGCGCCTGGCGGCGGTCGGCTATCCGGGGCAGACCATCGCGACTGGTGTCTTCGATACGCCGATCGACAGCCTCAACCTGCTCGGGAAGGTCGACCACGCGTTCAGCGGCCGCGACCAGCTGAGCGTGCGCTACAGCCTCTACGACGTCACCTCCAAGAACTCGCGCGGCGCCGGCGGGCAGAGTGCACCGTCGGCGTCGGCCGGAATCGACAACCGTGACCAGGCCCTGTCGGTGAGCAACACGCTCACGCTCGGTGCGCGCACCGTGAACGAGACGCGGGCTCAGTTCACGCACAGCAACCTGCTGGCCTTGCCGACCGATCCGCTCGGTCCGGCAGTCAGCATCGCCGGGGTGGCTTCGTTCGGCACGTTTCCGTCCAGTCCCCAGGGGCGCCTGAACAACATGTTCCAGGTAGTGAATACGCTCGCCCAACAGCGCGGCGCGCACGCCCTACGGGCCGGCATCGACCTGGTCTACAACGACGACACGATCACCTTCCCCCGGGCGGTGCGCGGGTCCTACGCCTTCTCGTCGCTGGCCAATTTCCTGAGCGGCACCTACAACAACGCCGGCTTCACCCAGACCTTCGGCGACACCGTGGTGCAACAAGGCAGCACCAGCCTCGGCTTCTATGCGCAGGATGAGTGGAGCGCCACGCCGCGTCTCACGCTCAACCTCGGCCTGCGCTACGACCTGCAGATGCTCGAGACCATCGACACCGACACCAACAACGTGTCGCCGCGGGCCGGCTTCGCGTGGACGCCGCTGGCGGCGCGCGATCTGGTCGTGCGCGGCAGCGCCGGGCTCTACTTCGACCGCGTGCCGCTGCGGGCGCTGGCCAACGCGCTTCTCTCGGCCGACAACACCACCGACCTGACCAGCCTGCGCCAGCGCAACATCGCGCTCACCCCCGGCCAGGCTGGCGCGCCCGCCTTTCCGGGCATCCTGCCGGCGCCGGTGCCGTCGGTGACGCTCTTCAGTCTCACCACCATGCAGCCCGACCTGCAGAATGCCTATTCGCGCCAGGCCAGCCTCGAGGTCGAGCGCCAGATCGGCACCTTCGGCACGGCCAGCGCCGGCTACTCCTACCTGCGCGGCCGGAACATCCTGATGTCGATCAACCAGAACGTGCCCTCGTGCGTGGCCGCGGGTGCCAACAACGGCTGCCGGCCGATCGCCGGCTACGCCAACAACAGTCAATACCGCTCGGCGGGTGAGTCCACCTACCACGCGCTGCTCCTGTCGTTGGCCCGGCGCCCGAGCGCGTGGGGCTACTACCGCGCCAGCTACACGCTGTCGAAGGCGGAGAACAACGTGGGCGAGTTCTTCTTCAGTGGACCAATCGACCCGTTCGACCTGAACAAGGACTGGAGCCGCGCCGACAACGACCGCCGCCACACGTTCGTGGTGTCGGCGGGCATCAACTCGCCGCTCACGCCTGCAGCCACGGGGTGGCAGCACCTCACGCACGGCTTCCAGGTCAGCACGCTGCTCCAGGCCTATTCGGCCGCACCGTTCAACATCACCTCAGGCGCGACCACGGTGCAGGGCACCGCTGCCCGGCCGGTCGT
>JBDTWC010000212.1:0-5316 GCA_040006875.1 Acidobacteriota bacterium
GCACGCTGCGCCTGATCGAGGTCGCGGACTTCGACCTCTCGGCCTGCGGCGGCACCCACGTGACCCGCACCGGCGCTGTCGGCATAATCGCCGTGACCGGCTGGGAGAAGTTCAAGGGTGGAACGCGGGTGGAGTTCCAGTGCGGCGGCCGGGCCCTGGAGCGCCTGCGCGAGTGGCGCGCGGCCTACGCCGCCACGCAGCGCGTGCTGTCGGTGACGCCGGCCGAGCTGGCGTCAGCGATCGAACGTCTGCAAGGCGAGAACAAGACCCTCGGCAAAGCCACGCGCGGCCTGCAGGAGCAGTTGGCGGTACACCTCGCCGCCGAACTCGTTGCCGCAGCCGTGCCAAGCGCAGGTCGCGTGATCGTGGCGCAGGCGCTGGAGGGATGGGAGGCGGGCGGCCTCAAGGCCATCGCCGCCGCCGTGGCGGCCACGCCGGGCGCGTGCGTGGCTGTGTTTTCGACCGGCCAGCCGGCACTGGTCGTGATCGCCCGCGCTGACGCGCTGCCGGTTGACGCCTCGGGCGTGCTGAAGGCACTCATGACACGCTTTGGCGGCAAGGGCGGCGGCAAGGCCGACCTGGCGCAGGGCGGCGGGCTGAGCGGCGACAGCGCCGAGATGGTCGCCGCCGCGCGCGACTTGCTGGCCGGCTAGCAAGTCGGGAGCACGCTCTCCGAGCTCTCGGCCCCCAGCCTGCGCGTGGGCCCTACCGCGGCGCCATGCGCAGCGCGCCGTCGAGCCGGATGACCTCGCCGTTCAGCATCACGTTCTCGATCACGTGACGCACCAACGCGCCGTACTCGGCTGGCTGACCCAGTCGCGACGGGAAGGGCACTTGCTGGCCGAGTGAGATGCGCGCGGCTTCGGGCAGCGCGGCGAGCAGCGGGGTGTCGAAGATTCCTGGGGCGATGGTGACGCAGCGGATGCCGATCGGCGCGAACTCACGCGCCACCGGCAGCGTGAGCGCTACGATCCCGCCCTTCGAGGCGGCGTAGGCGGGCTGGCCGATCTGGCCGTCGAAGGCGGCAATCGACGCCGTGTTGACGATCACGCCGCGTTCGCCGGTGTCGGCGTCGGGAGTGTTGGCCGCCATCGTGGCCGCCGCCAGGCGGATCACGTTGAAGGTGCCGGTCAGGTTGACGCGAATGGTCTTCTCGAACAGGTCGAGAGGATGCGGCCCGTTGCGGCCGAGCACCTTCGCTGCCGGCCCGATGCCGGCCGCGTTGACCACGCCGTGCAGGCCGCCGAACGAGAAGACGGCACACTGGATCGCCGCCTGCACGTCGGCCTCGCTGGTCACGTCCGACTTCACGAACGCGGCCTGCGACCCGAGGGCATGCGCCGCGGCGCTGCCCACGTCGGCGTTGACATCGAGCAGCACGGCGTTGCCGCCGGCGGCGATGATCGCCTCCGCGGCCGCGCGACCCAGCCCCGAAGCTCCGCCGGTGGTGAGGAACGTCTTGCCTTCAATCCGCATGCGTCTGTTCTCCGTGCCGCGCGCCGGCGCGCCTGCTGCTCAGGATATCAGCCCCGACCTACAATTGCCGGAGCCCCGGCCGCCACGACCTGGCCGGTGCCCTGCGGCCATGACCGAATACCTCCACCACTTCATCGACGGAGACTGGCGTCCTTCGACCGGCCGCGATCGTGGCGACGTCGTGTCGTCGATCTCCGAGCAGGTCATCGGCCGCGTGCCGCTCGGCACCGCCGCCGATGTCGCCGCCGCCGTCACCGCCGCACGGACCGCGTTCGAGGGCGCGTGGGGCCACACCACGATCGCCGAACGGGCCGAGTGGCTCGAGCGGCTGGCGCTGGCGCTGAAGGCGCATGTGCCAGAGATGGCGACCGCCATCACGCACGAAGTGGGCACCCCATTCGGCTACGCCACCAGAGTGCAGGTCGAGTTTCCGATCAGCATGATCGCGGCCAACGCGAACTTCATCCGCGCGGCCGTGCTCGAGCGCGAGCTGGGCCACTCGCTGGTGGTGAAGGAACCGGTCGGAGTGGTCGGCTGCATCACGCCGTGGAACTATCCCCTGCATCAGGTGGTATGCAAGATCGCGCCGGCCCTCGCGGCGGGGTGCACGGTGGTGGTCAAGCCGGCCGAACTGGCCCCGCTCAGCGCCTTCATGCTCGCTGAAGCGATCCAGGCCATCGGCCTGCCCGCAGGCGTCGTCAACATCGTGTCTGGTGAGGGCCGCGTGGTCGGCGAGGCCATCGCCGCGCATCCCGGCATCGACATGGTGAGCTTCACCGGATCGCTGGCTGCTGGCCGCCGTGTCGCCGCGGTGGCCGCTGACGGCATCAAGAAGGTGTGCCTCGAACTGGGCGGCAAGTCGGCCTCGATTGTGCTCGACGACGCGCCGTTCGAGAAGGCCGTCACGGCCAGCGTGAATCACGGCCTGCAGAATTCCGGACAGACGTGCTCCGCGTGGACGCGCCTGCTGGTGCCGCGGCCACGCTATGCCGAGGCCGTCGCCATCGCCGTTGCGCACGTGGCGAGGCTGCGCCTCGGCGATCCCTTCGAGCCGGGCACGCGGCTCGGGCCGCTCGTCTCCGCCGCGCAACGCGAACGGGTGCTCGGCTACATCGCCCAGGGCCTGGCCGAAGGCGCGCGCGTGGTCGCCGGCGGCGGACGGCCCGCGGCGCTGCCCACCGGCTTCTACGTCGAGCCGACGGTCTTCGCCGACGTCGACAACCGCATGGTCATCGCGCAGGAGGAGATCTTCGGCCCGGTGCTGGCGCTGATCCCCCACGATGGCGACGACGACGCCGTGCGCATCGCCAACGACTCGCCCTACGGACTCGCGGGCGGCGTGTGGAGCGGCAGCAGCGAGCGTGCCACGGCGGTGGCGCGTCGCCTGCGTACCGGCCAGGTCGACATCAACGGCGGCCGCTTCAACCCGCTCGCGCCGTTTGGCGGCTACAAGAAGTCGGGTCTCGGCCGCGAGATCGGCCCGCTGGCCCTCGATGAGTTCTTCACGCTCAAGTCCATTCAGCGCTAGCCTGAGAGTGTTGTGCTTGCCGTTCTGACCGGGCTTGCCGCCGGCACCATCCACGTCCTCACCGGTCCCGACCACCTCGCCGCGGTGGCGCCGCTGGCCGTGAGTGACCGTGCCACCGCGTGGCGATCCGGTCTGGTCTGGGGCGTCGGCCATACCGCCGGCGTGCTCCTTGTCGGCGTGCTCCTGCTGGCGTTCCGCGAGCTGCTGCCGCTGGCGGCGCTATCGGGATGGAGCGAGCGGGCCGTGGGCGTGGCCCTGGTCGTCATCGGCGCCTGGGGCCTGTGGACGGCGGGGCGGCCGCATGAGCATCATCACGTTACGGCCGGGGCCTCGCTGGCCATGGGCACGATGCACGGTCTGGCCGGCAGCTCGCACCTCTACGGCGTGCTGCCGTCGCTGCTCTTTGCCTCACGCCTGGACGCGGTGATCTACCTGGCGGCGTTCGGGGCCGGGGCGATCGCGGCGATGACGGCCTTTGCCGCCGTGATTGGCTCGGTGGCCAGCGCCTCCGGCCACACCGACGCGGCGGTGCGCCGCGCCTTGCGCTACGGCACGTCGCTCATCGCCGTGGCGGTCGGCGGCGCGTGGTTGCTCGCCTAGGACGCCCGCGCTAACATCTCGACCCGTGAGCTTCCTGGCAGCCCTGATTCCTGGCGTGGTGGCGGCGGTCGTCGTGATGCTGGCCGGCTTCAGCCTCGCCGACGTAATCGGTCAGGCCATGCTCGCCGCCCGCGGCCTCACCGGCGCCAGTCCGATCTCGGGCGTGCCGGTGGCGATCGTGCTCGGCCTCCTGCTGCGCAACCTGCTGCCGCTGCCCCCGTCACTCGGGCCGGGCCTGAAGTTCTGCACCACCACGCTGCTGCGTCTCGGCATCGTGCTCGTCGGCGTCAAGCTGAGCGTGGTGGAGATGGCGCGCCTTGGCGCCGCCGGCATCCCGGTCGTGCTCGCGGCCATCGTCACCGGACTGGTGTTCGTCACCTGGTTCAACAAGCGCCTCGGCCTGCCGCCGCGCCTGGGCATCCTCATCGCCGCCGGCACGAGCATTTGCGGTGTCACCGCCATCGTGTCCACGGCGCCAGCCATCGATGCCGACGAGCGGGAAGTGGCCTATGCCGTCGCCAACATAGTGGCGTTCGGGCTCTTCGGCATGCTCGTCTATCCCTATCTGGCGCACGCACTGCTGCCCGGGTCGGCGGCGATCGGCCTGTTCCTCGGCACCGCGGTGCACGACACCTCACAGGTCGTGGGCGCGGCCTTGACCTACCGCCAGATCTACGCCGATGACGCCGTGCTGCGCGTGGCGACGGTGACCAAGCTGACGCGCAATCTGTTTCTGGCGGCGGTGATTCCGATCCTGACGTGGCTGCATCAGCGCGACGGCAGCGCCGGCCACGGCGCTCAGAAGAAGGCGACCGACTGGCGCTCGCTGGTGCCGACTTTCGTGATCGGCTTCGTGGCCATGGCGATTGTGCGCTCGATCGGCGACACCATGCTCGGCCGCGGTCAGCTCGCGTTCGGGGTGTGGGACCAATCGGGCTGGAGTGCGCTCACCGCGCTGCTCGGCGACAAGGTCGGCGCGCAGTGGCTGCTCGGCACCGCGATGGCGGCCGTGGGTCTCAACACCAGCTTCACTGTGTTCAAGGGCGTGGGCCTGAAACCGTTTGCGGTGGGCATGGCCGGCGCTCTCGTGGTCGGCGTGGTCGGGTTCGTGATGGCAGCGCTGCTCGGCCGCTTCGTCACTCTCTGATCGCGCGACCTGAGCGCGCGGCGTGCTGACCGGCGGCCGTCGCCCTGCCGATCAACGCGGCGCGCTGCTGCCGACGAGCGCCAGGAGCAGCTCGTCGACGCGGGCGTCGATCTCGCGCGCGGGCACGTCGAAGCCGTTGCACAGGAACGCGAAGGCGAGCGGCTCACCGGCGGCGGTCGTGACGTAGCCGGCAAGCGAGCGTACGTTCGCCATCGACCCGGTCTTGGCGTGCACGCGGCCGGCCGCGGCCGTGCCCGCCAGGCGGCGCGACAACGTGCCCGGCCGGCCCGCCTCCGGCAGCGCCTCGAGCAGCGGACCGCGCAGGTATGGGCGCGTCCATGCCGCCGCCAGCGTCTCGACCAGCGCATCGGCCGAGAGGTAGTCGTTGCGCGACAGGCCCGAGCCATCGCGCGTGTGGAAGCCCTCCGCCGCCACACCCAGGCTGCTCAACGTTTCCCGCAACGCCGCGATGCCATCCACGGCCGACGCTGGCGGCGTGGCGTCCAGCGCGTGCAACAGCGTCTCGGCGTAGCTGTTGCGGCTCCACTGCAGCATCGGGCGCACG
>JBDTWC010000213.1:0-5306 GCA_040006875.1 Acidobacteriota bacterium
CTCGAGGAATGGCTCGACGACCTCGAGCGCCAAGTGCTCGAAACCCCCAAGGACAACCTGATGGGGGAGATTCTGGCCGTGAAGCGCGATATCCGCGGCTTGCGCCACATCGTGACGCCGCAGCGCGACGTGATGGGACGCCTGTCGCGGCGCGAGTTCGATCTGATCAGCCAGGAACTGTCGTATCGCTTCCGCGACGTCTACGATCAGCTGGTGCGCCTGGCCGACGACGCCATGATCTTCCAGGACCGTGTCACCGGCATTCTCGACGCGCATCTGGCCAGCGTATCGATTCAGCTCGCGCAGACCTCGAAGCTGATTGCGGTCGTGGCCACCTTGTTCGGCCCACTGACGGTGCTCACTGGAATGTATGGCATGAACGTCCCGCTGCCGCATCTGCCCGGCGGGCCCGAGGCCCAGTTCTGGTGGGTGCTGGGCCTCATGGTCACGTCGTCAGTGGCCATGTTCGCGTGGTTCCGTCGCTCGGGGTGGTGGTGAGCGCGGCGCCGCGGATTGTCAAGCTGCCCGACGATCTGGCCAACCAGATCGCCGCCGGCGAGGTGGTCGAACGTCCGGCTTCTGTCGTCAAGGAGCTGGTCGAGAACTCGCTCGACGCCGGGGCCACGCGGATCGGCGTCCTCATCGAGTACGGGGGCAAGCGACTGCTGCGCGTCGAGGACGACGGCCTCGGCATGGGGCCTGAAGACGCGCGCCTCAGCCTCGAACGCCACGCCACGAGCAAGATCCGCCGGGTCGAGGATCTGGCCGCCATCGCGACCCTGGGATTTCGCGGCGAGGCGTTGCCGAGCATCGCGTCGGTGTCGCGCTTCACGCTGCGCACGCGGGCCCGAGGCGCGGCCGGCGGCCTCGAGATCCACGTGGCCGGTGGGGCGGTGACGCGCACGACCGCGGTCGGCGCACCAGAGGGCACGGCCATCACGGTCGAGGATCTCTTCTTCAATGTGCCGGCGCGGCGCAAGTTCCTCAAGTCCGACGGGGCCGAGTCGGCGCAGGTGTCGAAGCTGATGACCCAGATGGCACTGTGCCATCCCACGGTCGGCTTCACCCTGACCAGCGCGGGCCGGCGCCTGCTCGAGTGTCCGCCGGCGGCCACGCTGGCCGATCGGATCTACCAGATCTACGGCGACCGTCCCGATCTCGTGCCCGTGAAGCGCGAGAGCCACGGCGTGCGCCTGACCGGCCTGGCCGCCGCCCTGGCCGACACCGGTCCAACGCGCGGGCCTCAGCACGTGTTCGTCAACACGCGCATCGTCAGGGACAAGACGATCGCGCACGCCATCATCGACGCCTACGCCTCGGCGTCGATCAAGGAACGCAGTCCCGAGGTGCACCTGTTCCTCGACGTGCCGCTCGACCGCATCGACGTCAACGTCCATCCGACCAAGGCGGAGGTGCGCTTTGCCGACCAGTCGCTCATCCACGAACTGGTGCGGCGCGGCGTAGCCGATGCACTGGGCACCGCGCGCATGCCGCACCTGCCGCCGTCTGCGGGCTGGACGCCCTACGCCACCGGCGTGCCGTCGGCGAGCGTCGCCGCTGGCGCCTTCGTCCCGGGGGCTGGGGGTGCGTGGGACGGAGGCTACCCGTCGAGCGCACCGGGATACGTGGCCCATGACGCCGGTTCCGAGTGGCGTCCGCGCGTGCCAGCCGACGTCGCCAGTGCGTTCGGCAGCGAGGTGACGTCGAGTGTCCTACTCGAGCGGCCCCTGACGCCGCTTGGTCAGTTCCGCAACACCTTCATCATCGCCGCCGACGACGACGGCCTGGTGATCATCGACCAACATGTAGCGCACGAGCGCGTGCTGTTCGAGCGGATCCTGCAGCGTCTCACCGCCGCGCCGCTCGAAAGTCAGCGGTTGCTCGTGCCGATGCTGCTCGACCTGCCGGGTGCGGGCCACGACACGCTGCTGGCCCGCCAGGACGCGCTCGTTCGCTTCGGCTTCGAGATCGCGGACTTCGGCGGAGTGAGTGTGCACATCACGGCCGTGCCGGCGCTGCTGGCCGTGCCCGACATCGACCGCACCTTACGAGCCCTGGCCGACGACCTCGAGAGGATCGATCGCGGGCTGGTCGCGGAGCAGGCGATCAAGCAGATCGCCGCCACCATGGCCTGTCACACCGCGGTGCGGGCCCATGACCCGCTCACCACCGAGAAGATGAGTCACATCCTCGAGGAGCTGCGCGCCACCGCCTATTCCACCGTCTGCCCACATGGGCGGCCGGTCATGTTCCGACTCTCGCGCCGGGACTTGGAACGGCGCTTCGAGCGCATCTGAGCTAGCGTCTCCTGGCCTTGATCTCTTTCCATCCGTCCAGCCGCCGCTTCACTTCCTTTTCGAAGCCGCGTTCAGTCGGGACGTAGAACGCGCGGCCCTGAAGGCGCTCGGGCAGGCAATCCATGGCGGCCACGGCCTCGGGCTGGTCGTGCGCATACTGATAGCCGCGGCCGTAGTCGAGCGCCTTCATCAGCGTGGTCGGCGCATTGCGCAGGTGGAGCGGCACCGGCTCGGCCACGTCCATCACCGCAGCCTCTGCCGCGGCGGCGTAGGCGGTGTAGACGGCGTTGCTCTTGGGCGCGGTGGCCAGGTAGATCGCCGACTGGGCGAGCGCCGTGTTGGCTTCGGGCAGGCCGATGAAGTGCAGCGCGTCGCGTGCGGCCATGGCCACGACCAGCGCCTGCGGGTCGGCGATGCCGACGTCCTCGGACGCGAAGCGCACCAGACGGCGAGCGATGTACATCGGATCTTCGCCGGCCTCGACCATGCGGGCCAGCCAGTAGACCGAGGCATCGGGATCGCTGTTGCGCATCGACTTGTGCAGCGCCGACATCAGGTTGAAGTGCTCCTCGCCGTTCTTGTCGTAGCGCAGGGTCTTGCGCTGCAGCGTCTCCTGCAAGAGAGCCATGTCGACCCTGGGCCGGCCCACCGGCGGCGGCGCGGCCGCGACGACGAGTTGCAGCAGGTTGAGCGCACGCCGCGCGTCGCCGTCCGACGCGCGAGCCAGCGTGGCCAGGGCGTCCTCGGCGATCTCGGGGGCAATCTTGCCGAGGCCACGCTCCTGGTCGGCGATGGCGCGGCGCAGGATGCGCACGATCGCCGCTTCGTCGAGCGGCTGGAGCACGAACACCTTCGAGCGCGAGAGCAGAGCGGCGTTCACTTCGAACGAGGGATTCTCGGTGGTGGCGCCGACCAGCACGATGTCGCCGGCTTCGACGCGGGGCAGGAAGGCGTCCTGCTGCGCCTTGTTGAAGCGGTGGATCTCGTCGACGAAGACGATGGTGCGGCGGCCGTTGCGGCGCCGGATCTCGGCCGCGGCCATCACCTCCTTGATCTCCTTGATGCCGGCGAGCACGGCACTGAAGGAGATGAACTCGGCGTCGGTCACGTCGGCGATGGCGCGGGCCAGAGTGGTCTTGCCGGTGCCCGGCGGCCCCCAGAGAATCACCGACTGCAACGCGTCGCGCAGGATCGCCTCGCGGAGCGGCCGGCCCGGGGCCAGAAGCTTCTCCTGGCCTTCGATTTCGTCGAGCGTGCGCGGCCGCATGCGCTCGGCGAGAGGCGGCAGTGGCGCCGGAGTGGCGCCCTCGACCGGCTCGTCGTCGAACAGGCCGCTCACCTGAACGTGCCTCGCTGCCCAGCGGCCGCATACACCGCCAGTGCGCCGGCCACGGCCACGTTCAGCGACTCCACGTTCGGCGCCATCGGGATGCTGACCCGAAGGTCGGCGTCGGCGACCACCGTGGCCGACAGCCCCGGGCCTTCGCCGCCGACGAGCAGGCAGACGGCGCCGCGCAGGTCGACATCGGCAAGTGGGGTGGCGCCGCGGGCCACCAAGGCGATGACGCTGGCGTCGAGGAGTCGGGCCGACTTGATCACGTCGGCGACGTCGTCGATGCGGGCCAGCGGCAGACGGAACGCGCTGCCCATCGACGCGCGCAGGGCCTTCCAGCCCAGGGGATCGGCCGAGGTGCCGGCGGCCACGAGGCCGGTGGCGCCGGCGGCATCAGCGGCCCGCACCAGCGCGCCGAGGTTGCCGGGATCCTGGACGTCGACGGCAACGACGATGAGCGCCGGCATCCCGGCAAACACCTTGGTCAGTCCGCCTTCCGGACGTCGAGCCAAGGCGACGACGCCCGACGAGGTCCGCACCGGACTCATCGCCTGCAGCACGTCGGCACTCACCGTCACCACCTGACTGCCGGCCTCGCCCAGTTCCGACACGATGCGCGCCTCGGCGGCGCCGGGCGGATCGATGCCGAGTGCGATCGCATCGACCGTGAGTCCCGCCGCCTGCGCTTCGACCAGGAGATGCCAGCCGTCGAGCAGCATCGGCTGTTCGTCGCCGCCCGTCCGCGCTTCGCGGCAGGTCATGACGAGGGGATGGCGGCGGCTGGTGATGGACGGCATGGGCAGGGGCACTCTTTTCGCGTTGGTGGGCCACGGCAGGACGGAAGCGCCGCGCAACCGGAGCATAGCATTGTGTGTGTTACAGTTAGCGATTGGTCCAATGAAAGAGCGATTCCTCAAGCGATTCGACCAAGACATTGCCGCGCTGGAGCGTGAGCTGTACACCGAGCTGCCCAAGGAAATTCAACGGGCGCGCGAGTTCGGTGACCTGCGCGAGAACGCGGAATATTCGGCCGCGAAAGAGCGCCAGAGCTTCGTCCAGGCGCGCATCGCCATGCTGCAGCGCCGGCGCAACGAAGTGGCGCTGATGAACCTGGATCGCGTGCCGCACGACAAGGCCGGCTTCGGGTCCACGGTGACGTTACGCGAGGACGGCGCCGGCGAAGTGATTTACCAGCTGGTCATGCCCGAAGATGCCGACGCCGAGAAGGGCCTGATCTCGACCTCGTCGCCGATCGGCCGAGCGCTCCTCAACAAGGAAGAAGGCGACCGGGTCACCGTCGCCACGCCCGCCGGCGGCCGCAAGTTCGAGATCCTCAAGCTCGTCACTTTCCACCAAAGCGAGTAGGGCAGCGCGTGGCCCGAGGCACACGAGCGCAGCACGACCTCTACTCTCCAGAGCGCCCGACCGCCGTGATCGTCAGCGGCACCGGTGCCGATGGCGCGTATCACGCCGGGGTCCTGAAGGCCCTGCACGAGGCCGGCGTGAAAGTCGACCTGGTGGCCGGACGCGGGGTCGGCGCCTTCGCGGCCATCCTCTTCGCCGTCGACGGCGCCGGTAGGTTGTGGGAACCGGGCGGCTTCTGGAGCAAGGTCGTGGCCGCGCCGGTGTACGGCCTGCGCTGGCCCTATCGGCTCACGGGGTGGGGCCTGGTGGCG
>JBDTWC010000214.1:0-5295 GCA_040006875.1 Acidobacteriota bacterium
GTGAGCAGCGGCAGGTTGCGCATGCGCACGACCTCGAACAGCTTGCGGGTCTGTGCTTCGATGCCCTTGGCGGCGTCGATGACCATGACCGCGCTGTCGACTGCGTAGAGCGTGCGGTAGGTGTCTTCGCTGAAGTCCTGGTGGCCGGGCGTGTCGAGCAGCGTGATGTGGCAGTTGCCGAGGTCGAAGTCGAGGGCGGCCGAGGTGACCGAGATGCCGCGCTCGCGCTCGACGTCCATCCAGTCGGAGACGACATGGCGCTGGGTCTTCCGGCCGCGCACGGCGCCAGCCAGTTCGATCGCGCCGGCGTAGAGCAGGAGCTTCTCGGTCAGCGTCGTCTTGCCGGCATCGGGGTGCGAGATGATCGCGAAGGTGCGCCGGCGGCTGACCTCGTTCTTGAGCCGCGCATCGACCTCGGCGGCTGTCTCCAGAGACTGCGTGTCGGATTCCACGCTCCAAGGGTACCGTGAGTGCCCCATTTTGCGTTCGGCGGCGGCGGCAGTCCGGCCAAACGGACGGCTCGACCCACACAACCTGGCAAAATTACCAGCAAATCGTCAAAATGAACATTGTTCGGTCAAGCGAACCTTGTTCTCGTTACCGACGTCAAAGAGAAGTGGGACCCTGGCGGTCCGCCTCATACGCATGACCCGACTAGCCCGACAACAGCAGAACCGCGACGCCAACCGCCGGGCCATCCTCGACGCCGCCCTGGAGCTCTTCGTCGCCCACGGCTACGCAAGCGTCTCGATTCGCAGCATCGCCGCCCGCGCCGAATATAGCCCCGCCTCCATCTACGTCTACTTCGCCTCCAAGGACGACATCTTCTTCGCCCTGGCCGAGGAGGGCTTCCGGTTGCTCGGCGCCCCGTCGATGGCCGGGGCCACCGCCGGGGGCCGGCCGATCGACGACGTGCGCGCGACCATCTGGCGGCTCTACGAATTCAGCACCCAGCATCCCGAGTACTTCGCGCTCGTCTTCCTGGACCGCCGCGTGCCGCGCATCGGCCGCGAGTACGAGCGCTTCGCCTTCATGGCCGACATGAAAGCGCGGGTGCTCGCGCAGATTCAGCGCGCCATCGACGCGGGCGAACTGCCGCAGCACCTCCACCCGCAGGTCGCCATGCGTCTGCTCTCGGCGCCGGTGCTGGGCCTGGCCGCGATGCGCCTTTCGAATCGGCTCGCCCCGGACGAACAACCCGACGCGCTGGCCCGCGACGCCATCGACACCACCCTCACCGGCCTGCAGGCCGGTGCGGCCCGCCATTCCCACCTGTCTCCCGCTGCCGAGCTCGGCTGCGGCGCCGCCGTTTCTCTCCCGGAGCCTTCAGATGTGTGACCGTTCTCGACTCGTCGTTCCCGCCCTGCTCGGCATCGCCGTGCTCTCCGCCTGCACCGGCCGGGCTGCCGCCCCGCCGCCGACCGCGGCGGCGTCCGCCCTCACCGTGGCCGTGACCGCCGCGGTGGAGCGTCCGATTGCGCGCTTCATCCGTGTGACCGGCACCCTCACCGCGGAAGAACAGGCCGAGGTGGCCGCCGAGACCAGCGGCCGGATCGTGTCCACGCCGGTGGAGCGCGGTACCCGCGTAGCCGCCGGCAACCCGCTCGTGTTGATTGCCGCCGCCGACACGCAATCGCAGCTCGCCGAAGCGCAGGCCAACGCCGCGCAGATCGAAGCCGGCCTGGGCATGGCCACGGGCCAGCCGTTCGCGGTCGATCGCGTGCCCGATGTGGTCAATACCAAGGCGGCCTACGACCTGGCCCAGTCCGATTTCGACCGCTTGAAGACGCTGCTCGACCAGAAGGTGATCTCGCAGTCGGAATACGAACGGAGCTTTGCCAACGTGGCCTCGGCGCGACAGCGTTTCGAGATGGCGCGCAACACCGCCAGCCAGCAGGTGCAGGCGCTCCAGGCCGCTCGCGCCCGCGTGACCAGGGCGTCGAAGGCGCTCGCCGACACGGTCGTGAAGGCGCCCTTTGCCGGTCTGGTCGCTGAACGGCTGGTCTCGATCGGCGACTTCGTGACCCCGGGAACCAAGGTAGCCGTGGTCGTGCGCGTGGACCCGCTGCGGGTCGAGCTGACCGTGCCCGCGCAGTTCGTGTCGGTAGTGGGCGTGGGCCGGCCGGTGTCGCTCCAGGTCGACGCCTATCCTGGCCGCACCTTCACGGGTCACGTGCGCTACATCTCACCGGCACTGAGCGCGACCACGCGCGCGCTGATCGTCGAGGCGGTCGTGGCCAATCCCACGAGCGAGCTGAAGCCGGGCTTCTTCGCCACCGCGCAGATCGAGCAGGCGGAGCAGTCGAACGCCGTGCTCGTGCCGGCCAAGGCCGTCACCACCGTGTCGGGCACCGCGCGCGTGTTCGTGGCCGTGGGCGACCGCGCCGACGAGCGCATCGTCACCACCGGGCAAGTGCTCGACGATCTGGTCGAGTTGACGACCGGCGTGAAGGCGGGCGAACAGGTGATTCTCGACCAGGGGCCGCAACTCGTCGACGGCGTGCGGATCGCGAGCGCGAAAGGCGCCGCTCGCCCCGTCGCGGCTGCGGTCACGCCCGCCACCACCCCGGCCGCGGCCAGGAAGTAGGACTACGCCCATGCAATGGCTCGCCGAACTCTGCGTCAAACGTCCCGTCTTTGCCTCGGTTCTGATCCTCTCGCTCACGGTCATCGGCGGCTTCTCGTTCTTCCGCCTCGGCGTCGAT
Source organism: Acidobacteriota bacterium (assembly GCA_040006875.1). Classification (GTDB taxonomy): domain Bacteria; phylum Acidobacteriota; class Vicinamibacteria; order Vicinamibacterales; family UBA2999; genus CADEFD01. Next base: position 2,706 of record JBDTWC010000214.1, read on the forward strand.
CGTTTCCCCAAGGTCGATCTGCCGACCATCATGATCACGACCCGTCTGCCCGGCGCCGCGCCCGAGCAGGTGGAGACCGAGATCAGCGACAAGATCGAGGAAGCCGTCAACACCATCAGCAGCATCGACGAGCTGCGTTCGGTGTCCTCTGAAGGCGTCTCGCAGGTCATCGTCACCTTCCTGCTCGAGAAGAACGTCGACATCGCCGCGCAGGAAGTGCGCGACAAGATCAACCGCGTGCTGCAGAGTCTGCCGACCACGGCCGAACAGCCGTCGATCGAGAAGATGGACCCCGATGCGGCGCCGGTGCTGAGCGTGGCCGTGACCGCCAAGCGGTCGGTGCGCGACATCACCGAGTACGCCGACAAGGTGTTGCGTCGCCGCATCGAGAGCGTGAGCGGCGTCGGCCAGGTGCTGGTCGTCGGCGGCCGCGCCCGCCAGATTAACGTCGTGCTCGATGCCGACCGCTTGCGGGCCTACGGCCTGACGGTCACCGACGTGAGCCGCGCCCTGCGCGGTCAGAACGTCGAGGTGCCGGGCGGTCGCGTGGACCAGGGTGCGCAGGCGCTCACCCTGCGCCTCCGCGGCCGCATCGACACGCCTGAGAAGTTCGGCGAGATCGTGGTCCGCCAGCTGGCGCTCCATCCCGTGCTCGTGCGCGACGTCGCGACCATCGAAGACGGCACCGCCGAGGCCACCACGCTTGCGAGCGTCGACGGCGGCCGCACCGTGCTGTTGCAGATCCGCCGCCAGTCTGGCACCAACACCGTGGAGGTCGTGCACACGGTGAAGGAGCGGCTGGCCGAACTGAGCGCCGCGCTTCCACCCGGCTACGAGATGCGCATCGTGCGCGACCAGTCGGAGTTCATCGAGGCCTCCATCCACAGCGTCGAAGAGCACCTGGTGCTGGGCTCGATTCTGGCGGCCCTGGTCGTGGTGGCGTTCCTGTGGAACATTCGCTCCACGGTGATTGCTGCCATCTCGATTCCCACCTCGATCATCGCCACCTTCGGCCTGATCTGGTACATGGGCTTCACGCTCAATGCCATGACCATGCTGGCCCTCACGCTGTCGGTCGGCATCGTGATCGACGACGCCATCGTGGTGCTCGAGAACATCTTCAAGTTCGTGGAAGAGAAGGGCGTGCCGCCGATGGAAGCGGCCGTGGCCGCCACCAAGGAGATCGGGCTGGCCGTGATGGCGACGACCCTGTCGCTCATCGCCATCTTCGTGCCGGTGGCCTTCATGGGCGGCATCGTCGGCCGCTTCATGCAGAGCTTCGGCCTCACCATGGCCTTCGCCATCATGGTGTCGCTGCTGGTCAGCTTCACGCTGACGCCGATGATGTCGTCGCGGTGGCTGCGCGCGCCGGCGCGCACCGGCGGTGACGGACAGGCACACGACTCGAAGCACTCGGGCTTCTTCGTGCACATCGACCGGGTCTACGCCGCGATGCTGGCCTGGGCCATGCGGCACCGGGGTCTGGTCGCGGGCGGCGCGGTGCTGGTGTTCCTGTCGAGCGTGCCGCTCTTCATGTTCGCCAACAAGCTGTTCATGCCGCAGGACGACCAGGCGGAATTCGAGATCAACGTGCGCGCCCCCGAGGGCACCAGCCTCGAAGCCACCGAGATCATCGCCAACCGGGTCGGCGCGGCGGTCAAGCGCCTGCCTGAGGTGGCCTACACGCTGGCCACCGTGGCCGGCGACGGCGCCGGCACCAGGAACCTGGCCAACCTCTACGTGCGGCTCACGCCGATCGAGCAGCGTCAGCGCGATCAGTTCGCAGTGATGGCCGAGGTGCGCAAGAGTGTGCTGCCGGCCTTGACGCAGGAGGGGTTGCGCACGTCGGTGCAGGCGGTCGCGGCCATCGGCGGCAGCGGCGCGCAGGCGGCCGACATCCAGTTGGTGCTGCGCGGTCCGGATCTGACCGCGCTCGAAGGCTTCAGCACCCGCCTGGTCGAACAGGTCAAGCAGATGCCGGGCCTGGTCGACGTGGACACGACCCTCAACTCGGGCAAGCCCGAGTTGTCGGTGAACGTCGACCGTCCCAAGGCCGCGGACATGGGCGTGGCCATCTCGGACGCGGCTGAAGCCTTGCGACTGCTCGTCGGCGGCGACGAGGTGACGACCTACAACGAAGGCGGCGAGCAGTACGAAGTGCACCTGCGCGCTCGCGCGCAGGACCGCCAGACGCCGTCGGCCATCGCCGGCATCACCATTCCGTCGTCGCGGCTGGGCAGCGTGGCGCTCGAGAACGTCGCCGACTTCACGCACGCGTCGGCGCCGGCCGATATCAGCCGCTCATCACGTCAGCGTCAAGTCACGATCATCGCCAACCTGCTGCCGGGCGCGTCGCAGGCCGAGGCGCAGACCGCGATGGTCAACGCTGCCAACAACCTGGGCATGGGCGCCGACTATCAGGCCGGACTCACCGGCCGGTCGCGCGAGCTGCAGCGCGCGGCCACCAACTTCGTGCTCGCCTTCGTGTTGTCGCTGGTCTTCATGTATCTGATCCTGGCGGCGCAATTCGAGTCGTGGCTCCATCCGGTCACGATCCTGTTGTCGCTGCCCATGACGCTGCCGTTTGCGC
>JBDTWC010000215.1:0-5283 GCA_040006875.1 Acidobacteriota bacterium
CCGTGGAGGCGATTGCGGTGCCGGCGCTGGTCCGTGCCGCCGCGCTCGCCACTGAACCCTACGACCGGGAGCATGTGACGCCGTTTGTGCGCCGCGACGCCCGTTCGCGCGCCGTGGACTCGCTGGCGCCCTCGGCTCTGCGTCGGCCCGATCTGCGCTTCACCGTCGACACTGCCGACGACCTCGACTACATGCGGCGCGTCTATCAGGAGGCCGGGATCAGCGCCGTGCCCGCGCCGCTCGAGGTTCTGATCGCGGCCGCCGATCGGCTCCGGGCGCGTGACGCCGAACAGCCAGGGGTGGACGTCCGATGAGCGGCTCACGGCTCAACGACGCCGCCTTTCTGTTCAGCGTCCCGCTGACCATCGCGCTGGTCGTGATCGCGCAGCGCATCGATGGCGGCCAGCTTGGCACCCTGCTGCAGCCGTCGGCGGCGCTGGTCGTCTTCGGCGGCACGACCGCGGCGGTGATCTTCAGCTTCCCGATGGCGCTCCTGGCCCGCACCTGGCGCGCCTTGCGGGCCGCCTTCGGCACGGCGCCCGAGTCGGACGTGGCCCTGCTCTCGCGCATGGGTGAGTACGCGAGCCGGGCCCGGCAACGCGGCGCCCTGTCGCTCGAGCACGTGGTCGGTCAGGGCGACGACCCGTTCCTGGTGCGCGCCATCTCGCTGGTTGTCGACGGCGTGCCGGCCGCCGACGTGCGGCATACCCTCAAGTCCTTCAGCCAGGCGCGCGAGGAGTCCGATGCCGAGTGCGCACTCGTGCTCGAAGCCGCCGGCGGCTACGCGCCCACGCTCGGGATCCTCGGCGCCGTGCTCGGCCTGATTCAGGCGATGGAGCACCTCACCGTGCCATCGAGCGTCGGCCCCGGCATCGCCGTGGCCTTCGTGGCCACCGTCTACGGCGTCGGCTCGGCCAACCTGATCTTCCTGCCGCTGGCGACGCGACTGCGCAGCCTCGGCCGCACCGCGGCGCTCAGCCGCGAGGTGGTGATCGAGGGCGCGGTGGCCATCCAGCAGGGCATTCATCCCAAGCTCGTCGACGGCCACCTGCAGAGCCTGCTGCTGGCCTGGCACGGCGTGCCGCGCAAGGCGCCGGCGGCGGCCAAGGGCGCCGTCGCCACGCTGGTGAAGTCATGAACATCCGCTTCTCGGCCACGCAGGTGTCGCGCGATCGGTGGCTGGTCTCCTACGCCGACTTCATGACGCTGCTGTGCGCGTTCTTCACGACGCTCTATGCCGCCTCGCTGGTCGACGGCAAGGCGGCTGCGGCCGCGGCCACGCCGTCGGCGCCGGTGGCGGTAGTGGCACCGGCCCAGCCCGTGGTTCCGGTCCCGATGCCCGCACCCGCACCGCCCAAGGTCGATGAGGCGGCGGCCCTACGGGCACAAGTCGAGGCCGCCTTGGCCGACGAACTCGAAGCCGGCTACCTGCAGCTGGTCGAGGACCCGCGCGGCCTGGTCGTCGAGGTTCCGGAAGCGGGCGCGTTCGAGAGTGGTCGCGCGGAGCTGTCGGGCGATGCCCAGCGCATGATGCGGCGCGTCGCCGGGGTGCTGGCGAGCCTGCCCAATAGCGTGCGGGTCGAGGGCCACACCGACGACACGCCGATTCGCACGACGAAGTTCGCCTCGAACTGGGATCTGTCCACGGCGCGCGCCACCTCGGTGGTCGAGTTCCTGGTGGCCAGTGGCGGCGTGGATCCAGCGCGGCTCTCGGCCGCCGGCTATTCGCAGTTCAAGCCGCGCGCCGCCAACAGCGACGCCGCCGGCCGCATGCGCAACCGGCGCGTCGATCTCGTGATTCTCAATGCGGCCACGGCACGGGCCGAAGAACCCGTGGCGGAGGGGCAGCGATGAGGGTCCCCTTCACGCCCGAGGAGCTGGAGGTGCTGCTGGCGCGACCCGAGCGCCAGCTCTTGACCGTCGGCGACCGCAAGGCGCTCGCCGGCCGGCGCATCCTGATCACCGGCGGCGGCGGGTCGGTCGGCTCGGAACTGGCCCGTCAGATCGCCGACTGCCGGCCCGCGTCGCTGACCCTGGTCGACCACTCCGAGTTGGCGCTCTTCGAGATTCTGCGCGAGCTCAGCGAACGAGCGCCGTCCGTGCTGGTCGAGCCGGTGCTGGCCGACGTGTGCCGGACCCGGCTGATGCGCCGCACGATCCTGGCCGCCGCGCCCGACGTCGTCTTTCATGCCGCCGCCTACAAGCACGTGGCGATGGTGGAACGCGATGTCTGCGCGGCCGTGTCTGGCAACGTCATGGGCACGGTGAATGCAGTGCGCGCGAGTCGCGAGGCCGGGGCCAGGTTCGTGCTCGTGTCGTCGGACAAGGCCGCAGTGCCGCGGAGCGTGATGGGCGCCACCAAGCGTCTGGCCGAGTTCGCCACGCTGGCCGAGGCCGCGTCCGGCTTTCGCCCGATCGTGGTGCGCTTCGGCAACATCCTCGGCAGCAGCGGCAGTGTGCTGGCGGTGCTCCGCGACCGGCTGCGACGCGGCCTGCCGCTGCGCATCACCGATCCCGAGGCGACGCGCTACGTGATGACCGCGGGTGAAGCGGTGTCGCTGATGCTCAAGGCCGATCTGCTGGCGCGACGGCCGGAGACCTACTGGCTCGACATGGGGGAACCGGTTGCCATCGGCGACCTGGCCGAGCGTTTGATGACGATCGAGGAAGGCGCCGGCTTCGGCCGCGTGCCGATCGAGATCATCGGTCTGGGCCCGGGCGAGAAGCGCTGCGAGGAACTGACCACCCAGGGCCTGCGCATGTGCCCGACGGCGCACCGCCGCATCTGGGTGGCGCGCCAGCGGGCGAGCGACCCGGGCGCGATCGCGCACACCCTGGAACGGATGCGCAAGCTGGTGGCGCGCGGCGAGGCCGAGGCCGCGCTCGGCCTGCTCGTGGCGGCAGTAGCCGATTTCGAAGCCAGCGACGAGGCGTGGGCGAGCGCGCGGCGGCAGAGTGCCGCGGTCGGCACCCAGGCCCCGCTGCGGCGGAGCGCATAGCGGAGAGCAGTCGTGCGGATACTTCATTTGACGGCGTTCGTGCACGGAGCGGCGGGGCAGGCGGCCGCGGAGCTGGCTATCGGTCAGAAGCGCGTGGGGCACCACGTGACGATGGTCACGTCACGCACCGCCATGCACGGCCACATGAACCAGCCGGAACTGCTGGCGCGGCTGGCCGCCGGTGGCGTGGCCGTGCATGAGATCGACTCGCTGGCCGCGCGTCAGACCATGCCCAATGCCGACGTCGTGCAGTTCGTGCACGAGCAACTCGGCTCCGCGGCGGCGTTCGACGTGCTGCACACGCACGGTACGGTGCCGAGCGTGATCGCGATCGCCGCGGCGCGCAAGGTGACCGCGCGGGTGCCGATCGTGCAGACGACTCACGAGTGGAGCGTGACCCGGCCCACCACCGGTCGTCAGTCCTACGATCTCGAAGTGATGAACCTGGTCGATCGCGCCGTCGTGCCGACTTGGTCGGTGGCCGATCACTTCGCCAACCGCGGCGTGGTGCGGCGGCAAATCGCGGTCGTGCCCTACGGGGTGTATCACGAGCCGACCCAGATGGCGACCGACGCGCTCGAGGACGAGATGCGTGACTGGCGCGAACGCGGCGGGGTCGTGCTCTGCTACGTCATGGCGCCCGGCTCGTCGCACGACATGCGCGTCCTGAAGAATGCGCTGCCGCACGTGAGCCCGTCGCTGCGGGTGCTGTGCGTGGTCTTTGGCGTGGCGCCGGACGCGCCGGTGCCGCCGCTTGCGGTCTCGGACGGACCCGTCCACCTGCGCTTCGCGCCGGTCGAAGCGGCGGTGCGCCACTACCTGCACGACACCGACTTCCTGGTGCTGCCGGCGGGCGATGGCGAGCAGCCACTGGCCGTGCTCGAGGCGTTCTGCGATCAGGTGCCCGTGTTCGCCAGCCGCGTGCCCGAGCTGACCGAGTTCATCGACGACGGGCAGACTGGCTGGCTCTTCGATCCCACCGAGCCAAAGGGCCTGGCCGAGACCCTGGCCCTGGCGCGGTCGCTCGCGCCGCATCAGGTGCGCGCGCTGTGCCAGCGCGCCCGGGTGCTCTATCAGTCGGAGTTCACCGTCGACCGCATGGTGAGCGGCTACATGCGCGAGTACGCACGCCTGGCGTGATCGCCGGGGTGGCCCGACGGCCGCGCGTGCCATGTCGGTCGATCGACCCTGACCCCATGACCTGCCGTCGGCCCACCGACACGACGGCCCCGGCCGGAAGCGCCAAGTCCCTCACATCTGCACGCAATCTCTTGCCTCAGTGCCTGGGCATCCCCGGCATATCCATTGCTCTCTTCATGGGCATGGAGATGCTGACCCCCCGTCATCACGCCTTCGACCACACCCGCCCCCTCATGGCCCATCGCCGCGTTCCCTCCGGAACGCCGCTGGCCGTCGGGCTCTTCAACGACAGCGGCGATGATCCGCAGGTGGCGGCCTTGGCCGCCTCGCAGGCGCATCGCCTGCAACTGCGCAAGGCCGGCGCCGAAGTGCGCCACGCCTTCTTCCGCGGCGACTGGCACGAGCTGGCGTGCGAGACCCTCGACGACGGGATCGCCGCCGCCTTGGCCGCGCCCCAACTGCGCCGCGCCTTCGCCGAGGCCGACGCCGAGGTCGTCGTCGGCGACACGCTGCGCGACCAGCCGCACGACCACCTGCTCGCCATCCTCGCTGCGGCCCAGCATCTCGACCTGCCCACGTATCTCGTGAATGCCTCGATCGGCGCGACCGACCAGGCGCAGGCGGTCCTCGGCGCCCTGACCGACTGCACCGTCCGCGACGCTGCGAGCGCGCGCCGCCTCGACGCCATCGGCGTGGCCCACCGCCTCGTGCCCGACTCGCTGTTCAGCGCGTCGTTTGCAGAGCGCGCCGGACGCGACTTCTCGAACCACCTGGTCGTCACTGATTGCCATCCGTCGCGGCGCATCGAGTTCACCCCGGCCCTGGCCGCCGTGCGCGCCGCCTGGCCCGGCATGGTGGCCGACTACGCCATCGACGCGCCCGGCAGCGCGCGCGATTGGGCGACCTCGGTGGCGGATCTGGCGACCGCATCGGCCGTGCTCACCGGCGGCTACGACGGCGCCTGCCTGGCGCTGCGCGCCGGCGTGCCCTTCGTGGTGCTCGGCGCCGATGCCGCGGCCAGCTCGCTGCTCGACACCGTGGCCGGCTATCCGGCGGAGGCGGCCGACACCGCGCGGCCGCTGACCGAACGGCTCACTGCGGCCATCGCCGCCGCGGAGTGGTTCGCCGGCGCGGCTGGCCGCTG
>JBDTWC010000216.1:0-5271 GCA_040006875.1 Acidobacteriota bacterium
AAGTGGAGTGGATGCGTCAGCAGGGCTTGGCGCTCGGCGGCTCGCTCGACAACGCCATCGTGATCGGCGACACCGGTCCGCTCAACGCGCTGCGCTTTGAAGACGAATGCGTGCGCCACAAGATTCTCGACGCCGTCGGCGACCTGTCGCTGCTCGGCCGGCCGGTGCTCGGCCACGTGGTGGCGCATCGCGCCGGTCACGCGCTGCACACGCAACTGGCCGCGCAGCTCCTGGCCGAGGTGGATGCCTGGAGCGTGGTGGAATCGGCGGCGCCGGTGCGGGCCGTGCCCAGCGCTGTGCCGGCTGCGGCGCGCGCTCGTTAGTTCGTCTCGTTCGACCTCCTTGTCCCCGGCCGCGTATCCCGCGGCCGTTGTTTTTTTGAGCCCGCGTCGCCGCTAAGGACGGGTGTAGCGTGCCGCCACGCCCATGCCGCCCCCGGTCACGACCTCAACCGGCGCGACTTCCCGCGCCTCGGCACCGTTCACGCGCGGCCACTGGCGCGGCAATCCCAGTCTCGGCCTCATCGGCGTGCGCTATTTCTTCTTCGGCGGGAGGGACGTGGCGGCTACCGCCTCGCCCGCTGCTGGCGCCGACGGCGGAATGCTCTGGTCGGCGCCGACGACGCCGCTGGCCAGCGTGAACGTCGCTCCGGTCGTGCCCAGCACGAACGTCACGTCGTCCGGTTGTAGTCGGCGATGTCGGTGCCGCTCGGATTGGCGAGATGCAGGTCCACGTCAGCGCCGACGGGCGACCACGTGATGACGGCTTCGATTGGCCGAGTCGTCATCGGCTCGACGTTGCTGTACGAGTACCACCCTTCGGGAATTGACGGGCTGTCCTGCCGCATCACCGCCACGAACCACTTGTAGGTGGCACCGATGTCGGCACCGGCCTGCACCGACTGCCATTCACAGCTTCTGCGCCGTGCCATTGAGGTCGCCGGCTCGCCCGCGCACACCGAGGCCGCGCCGAAGAGCAGGCCCGTCGCGGCCAGGGCCAGCGCGGCGACGAAAGGGGGTCGTGCCTCGAGCCCGTTCATATGATAACTACCGTCTCCAGCGAGAGTCGGGGGCGATCCGACTCGCGATCGATCTGACACACTAGCCGGCCGATGCAGCTCACCTCCCTTGATTGGACCATCGTGGCGGTTTCGATCGCCCTCTCGTTTGCGCCGGCGTTGTGGCTGGCGCGGCGGGCCGGGTCGAGCACCGCCGAGTTCTTCACCTCGGGGCGGGCGGCGCCGTGGTGGCTGATCGGCGTGTCGATGGTGGCGACGACCTTCAGCACCGATACGCCGAATCTGGTCACGAACCTGGTGCGCGAGGGCGGCATCGCCGCCAACTGGGCGTGGTGGGCCTTCCTGCTCACCGGCATGACCACCGTGTTCTTCTACGCGCGCCTGTGGCGCCGCCTAGGCGTGCTGACCGATCTCGAGTTCTACGAGCTACGCTACTCGGGACCGGCGGCCACCTGGGTGCGCGGCTTCCGCGCCGTCTACCTCGGCGTGCTCTTCAACGTGGTGATCATGGCGTCGGTGAACCTGGCCGCGGCCAAGATCGCCAACGTGCTGCTCGGCTGGCCGATTGGCCAGACGCTGCTTGTGTGCGGCGTCATCAACGTGGCGTTTGCGGCCACGTCGGGCCTGTGGGGCGTGCTGGTCACCGACTTCATCCAGTTCGGCATCGCGATGGGCGGGTCGTTCGCCGCCGCCTACTACTCGCTGCAGCATCCGGCGGTGGGCGGACTGAGCGGCCTGGTCGCCAAGATCGACCCCAAGACGCTGGCCTTCGTGCCCGACCTTTCGGATTGGCGGGTCGCGCTACCCGTGTTCATCGTGCCGCTCACAGTGCAGTGGTGGGCCACATGGTATCCGGGCTCGGAACCCGGCGGCGGCAGCTACGTCGCGCAGCGGATGCTCGCGGCCAAGACCGAGCGCGACGCGCTGGCCGGCACGCTTCTCTTCAACGTCGCCAACTACGCGCTCCGCCCGTGGCCGTGGATCCTCGTGGCGCTGGCGTCGATGCTGGTGTTCCCCGAGATCGCCGACCTCCGCCGCGCCCTCCCGCATGTCGATCCGGCGCTCGTCGGTGACGACATGGCCTACTCGGCCATGCTCACGTTCCTGCCCTCTGGCGTGCTCGGCCTGATGGTGGCGGGCTTGCTCGCCGCATATGTGTCGACCATCTCGACGCACCTCAACTGGGGCACGTCGTATCTCGTGCACGACCTGTATCGCCGCTTCGTCAGGCCCGACGCCACCGAGCGCCATTACGTGGCCGCGGGCCGGCTCGTGACCGCCGCTCTCATGATCGCGGCCGGCTCGTTGACGCTGGTACTCGAGTCGGCGCGCGGCACCTTCAATCTGCTGCTGTCGATCGGCGCCGGCACCGGCCTGCTCTATCTGCTGCGCTGGTTCTGGTGGCGGATCAACGCCTGGAGCGAGATTGCAGCCATGGCCAGTTCGTTCGTGCTGGCGCTGGCGCTGCTCCTCGCTGGCCATCGCGGCGTGGTCATCCCGGCACACGTGTCGCTCATCGTGACGGTGGTGGTGACGACGGCGGTGTGGCTCGCGGCCACGTGGCTGACCCCACCGACCGACGAGGCCACGCTGCGCCGGTTCTACACGCTGGCGCGGCCGGCCGGCCCGGGCTGGGCCCGGATCCGCCACGCGTGCGGGGATCTGGCGCCGTCGGACGACCTGACGGCGGCCTTCGTCGGCACCGCGGCCAGCTGCATCTTCGTCTACAGCGCGCTCTTCGGCGTGGGTCTGCTGCTAGTGGGACGCATGACCGGCGTGGCCTTGGCGGCGGCGCTGTTCGCGGTGAGCGGGGTCGTGATGTGGAGGAGCGTGTCACGGATGTGGAGCGCATGATGGCGGTAGTGCTGGCCCGCGGCGCCGGTCGGCGGATGCGCGCGCCCGCGGCGGCCGCACTCAGCGACGCGCAGCGCGCGGCCGCCGACGGCGGCCTCAAGGTGGCAATGCCGGTCGGCACCGGCTCGGGCCAGCCGTTTCTCGACTTCGCGTTGAGCGCACTCGCTGACGCGGGCTGCACCGACGCCTGTCTGGTGGTCCCGCCGGAGTACGAAGCGTGGCGCCAGCGCTACGCGCCGGCGCGCTGCTTGCGTCTGCGCGTGCAGTTTGCGCCGCAGGAGGCGCCAACCGGCACCGCCGCGGCCGTGTGCGCCGCCGCGTCTGCGGTTGGCGATCGGCCGTTTCTGGTCGTGAACGGCGACAACCTCTATCCGCCGCACGCCCTCGAACAACTGGTCGCGCTCGAGGGATGCGGACTAGCCGCGTTCACGCGTGCGTCGCTTGTGAACCAGAGCGGCTTCGATCTGAACCGGGTGGCGCGCTTCGCCCTCGTCGACAGCGACGAGCACGGGTGGCTCACCGGCCTGCGCGAGAAGCTGCCGCTCGACGACCTCGCCGCCCGGGCGCCCGAGGCGCTCATCAGCATGAACGCGTGGCGCTTCGATCGCACGGTGCTCGACGCGTGCTGCGCGGTAGCGCCGTCACCGCGCGGGGAATACGAGCTGCCCGATGCCGTGATGCTGGCGGTGGCCCGGGGCACGCCGCTGCGGGTGCTGACGGCGAGCGGCGCCGTGCTTGACCTGACCGGCCGCGACGACGTGGCGGTCGTGAGCCAGCGCCTCGCCGATCGGGAGCCGCGCCTGTGAGTATCGTCGCGCGTCTGAGCGGCGCGGGCATGGCCGCAGACGACGCGGCCGCCACGGCCGTGCAGGTCGCCCGGGTGCAGGCGGCGTTTGCCGCCCACGCCGGCGCGCCGCCCACGTGGTCGTGGTTCGTGCCCGGCCGGCTCGAGCTCTTCGGCAAGCACACCGACTACGGCGGCGGCCGTACGCTAGTGGCGGCGGTGCCGCGCGGCTTCGCGGTGGCCGCCGGACCGCGCGCCGATGGCCGGGTCCGGGTCCGCGACCTGCGCGCCCAGGTGGCGACCGACATCGACCCGGCCGATGAGACGCGCACGCTCATCGGCTGGGCCTCGTACGTGCAGGTCGTGGCCCGCCGGCTGGCTCGGAATTTCCCGGCTGCGCCGCTGGGCCTCGACCTCATGTTCTCGAGCGACCTGCCGCGCGCCGCCGGCATGTCGAGTTCGAGCGCGCTGGTGGTGGCGGTGGCCACCGCGCTGAGCACCCGAGCCCGCCTCGGGGAACGCGACGAGTGGCTTGCCAATCTCGGCACCGTGGCCGACGTCGCCTCGTATTTCGGCTGCATCGAGAACGGCCTCGACTATCGCGGCCTGCCCGGCACGGCCGGCGTGGGCACGCACGGCGGCAGCGAAGATCACACCGCGATCATGGCCTGTCGGGCCGGGCACGTCAGCCAGTTCCGGTTCATGCCGGCCACGCCCCTCGGCGATACGCCGGTGCCTCCGCACTGGACCTTCGTCGTGGCCTCGAGCGGGGTGCACGCCGACAAGGCCGGGTCGGTGAAGGACCGCTTCAATCGCGCCGCGCTGGGGGCGCGCGCGGTGCTGGCGTGCTGGAATCGTGGTGAAGCCACGCCCGCCCGGTCTCTGGCTCAGGCCCTGGCCCGCGCGGGGGCGCTCGACCAACTGCGGACGCGGATCGCGGCCGCGCCCGGCCCCGAGTTCACGGCCGACGCGCTGCTGCGACGGCTCGCCCACTTCGTGGCCGAGGACGCCCGCGTGCCCGAGGCCGCCCAGGCCTGTGGCGCCGCCGATGCGGCCACCATCGGTCGGCTGGCGGCGGCCTCGCAACACGACGCCGAGCAGATCCTCGAGAACCAGGTGCCCGAGACGTCGGCGCTGGTCGCGCTAGCGCGGGCCTGCGGCGCGCATGGCGCCACCAGTTTCGGCGCCGGCTTCGGCGGCAGCGCGTGGGCGCTCGTGGCTACTGCCGACGTGGACGCCTTCGCCGCCGAGTGGCTCTCCGCCTACGCGAAGCGCTTCCCGACGCGCGCCGGCGTCGAGTGGTTCGCGGCCCGGCCGTCGCCGCCGATGACCGACGTGGGCGTCACGTAGCGAGCGGCGCTCGTCGTCACGGCTCGGGCAGTGTAGGATCCTCCCGACCGTCGCCGCATGCACGCCGACCTGCAGGAAGCCATCGACTTCCATCACGCTGTTCTCGCCGAAGGCGGCCGTGCCCTCGTGGGCTACGACTTGGCCAAAGCGGTGGCCAACGTGGTGCTGCTGTCGGAGATTCCGACCACCTATGACAAGCGCTCGGAGCGGCAGGTCAACGCCGGCAACCTCCTGCTGCGCGGCGTGCCCGGCGTCGGCAAGACCT
>JBDTWC010000217.1:0-5270 GCA_040006875.1 Acidobacteriota bacterium
GCTGTCGAACGCGCTGAGCGGCATGTGGGGGGTCGTGTTCGCCGACTTCTTCCAGGTGTCGATCATCATGATCGGCGTGCCGCTCACGGCGCTGGCTGCGGTCGGTCAGCTCGACGGCGTCGCCACCATGCAGGTGTTGACGACGCCGTTCATCCCCGACGGGATGGGGTCGCGCGCGGTCTTCCTGATCACGCCGTTCCTGTTCTCGATCTCGGTGTCGTACGACGCCTTCATCCGCTATCAGTCGGCGCGCACCGGCGTCATCGCCAAGTGGGCGTGCGTGCTGGCGGGCATTCTCACCCTGATCGTTGCCTTCTGCGCCGCTCTCATCGGCGCGGCCGGACACCACGCCTTCCCCGACGTGGCCGCCGGCAAGGTGCTGACGCACGTGGTGACCACGACCCTGCCGCCGCTCGTGGCCGGCGTCGTGGTGTCGGCGCTGCTGGCGGCCGCGATGTCGACCGCCAACGCGCTCCTCATCTCGCTGGCGGGGTGCTTCTCGCGCGACTTCTACAACAAGGTCTTGAACCCCGAGTGCGAACTCGACGATCTGCCCAACGCCACCCTCTACGCGCGCGCAGCGGTCGTGGTGGCGCTCGTGCTCGGCGTCGGGATTGCGCTCAAGGCACGCGGCATCCTCGACACCATCATCATCTTCACCTACCCCTACATGGCGTCGATGATGGTGCCGCTGCTCGGCGGCGTGCTGTGGGCCGGCGCCACCCGGCAAGGCGCCTACGCGGCCATGTTCGTGGGCGGCGCGATCGGGCTGGCGTCTTTCGCCGCGGGCGTGCCGGGCCCGCTGCACGGCGCTTTCAACATCGACCTGGGGCTGCTCATCGCCTTTGCCGTGTCGGCCGTCGTGTTCGTGGCCGTGAGCAAGGCCACGCGCCTGGGAGCCTGACGGATTGCCTTCGAACTGGCACGGCGTCACACTACGCGCCATGCACCTCAATCGGCGGCAGGCCCTGGCCGGCATGGCCTCGGCGCTCGGCGCGGCCGCGCTCGACGCTACCGCGCCCGCCTCGGCCGGCCAGATGAGCCCGGGTTCGGCGTTCCCGCGGAAGGCCGACTTCGAGATCGCCCCGGGCGTCACCTACCTCAACGGCGCCTTCACCCATCCGATGCCGCGCGCGGCTGCCGACGCGTATCGGGCGGCCGTGGCCCGGCGCAGCCTGGTCGGCGGACCGTTCGTGCCCACGGCCGACGTGCGTCCGATGTTTGCCGCGCTCATCAACGCCGCGCCGGCCGAGATCGGCTTCATCCCCAACACCAGCTTCGGCGAGAACGTCGTGGTCGAGAGCCTGGGGCTCCTGCCCGGACGCGACAACGTCGTCACCGACGCCCTGCACTTCGAGGGCGCGCTGGTGCACCTGATGGAGCTCAAGAAGCAGGGCCTCGACGTGCGCGTGGTGATGCCGCGCGAGGGCCGCATCCACCTGGCCGACCTCGAGCGGGTGGTGGACAAGAACACCAAGCTGGTCGAGGTGTCGCACGTGGCCATGTACAACGGCTTCCAGCACGACCTGAAGGCAGTCTGCGAGCTGGCCCATGCCCACGGTGCGCTGGTCTACGCCGATATCATCCAGGGCGTGGGCGCGGTGCCGCTCGACGTGACGGCGGTGAGGCTCGACTTCGCGGCGACCGCCACCTACAAGTGGCTGATGGGCGACTTCGGTCTCGGGTTCATGTACATCAAGGCGTCGCTGCTCGACCGCTTGCGCCGTCCGCACTGGAGCTACGAGTCGGCGCCCGACGTGGACATCCATCAGTCGCCGTTCGACCCGGCGTCGCCGCAGGCCGTCACCTACACGCCCGGCACCGATGCCGGCACGTTCCTGCGCGTCGGCACCGTGGCGAGCAGCGTGGCGGCGGCCCTGGCCGTGTCGCTGCCCTACATTCACCGCCTCGGCGTCGAGGCCATCGAGCGCCATCGCGTGCCGCTGCTGAAGCGATTGCAGGCGGAGCTGCCGCGGCTCGGCTTCACGGCGCAGACGCCGGTCGAAAGCACGTCGCCGATCGTGACCTTCGCGCACAACGACTTCGACGGCATCACGAAGAAGCTCGCCGCGGCCAAGGTGGATGTGCGGGTGGCGAAGTACTGGATGCGCATCTCGCCGTCGATCTACAACGACCTGGCCGACGTCGATCGACTGCTCGAGGCGCTGGCGTAACCAGCTACGAGTCGCGCCGCCAGCACGCGCGGTGTGCCGGCTGCTCCTTTTCCCAGGGACACCCATGTCAAGTGACACTGCCACCAAGGTGCTGATCATCACCGGCGCCAGCCGCGGGATCGGCGCCGTCACCGCGCGCCTGGCCGCGGCGCGCGGCTACGCGGTGTGCGTCAACTACCGGGCCAATCGCGCCGCTGCCGATGGCGTGGTGCAGGACATCACCGCCGCCGGCGGCACCGCGGTCGCCGTGCCCGGTGACGTGACGGTAGAAGGCGAGGTCGCGCACCTGTTCGCCACCTGCGACCAGTCGCTCGGCCGCCTCACCGCGCTCGTGAACAACGCCGGCGTCGTCGACCGCAAGGCGCGCGTCGACGAGATGGACGGCGCCCGCCTGCAGCGGATGTTCGCCACCAACGTGTTCGGCTCGTTCCACTGCGCGCGCGAGGCCGTGCGCCGCATGTCCACCGCTCAGGGCGGCACCGGCGGCGTGATCGTGAACGTGGGCTCGGCGGCGTCACGCATCGGCTCGCCCGGCGAGTACGTGGACTACGCGGCGTCGAAGGCGGCCATCGACACCTTCACCATCGGCCTGGCCAAGGAGGTGGCGAGCGAAGGCATTCGCGTCAACGCGGTGCGGCCCGGGATCGTGCGCACCGAGATCCACGCCAGCGGCGGTCAGCCGAATCGGATCGAGCGGGTTCAGGGCCTGGTGCCGCTGCGGCGGGCCGGCGAGCCCCACGAGATCGCCCACGCGATCCTGTGGCTACTCTCCGCCGAGGCCACCTATACGACCGGTGCGCTGCTCGACGTGGCGGGCGGACGCTAGCTGCGGGAGCTGCACCAGCATCTTCACGAGATCGGGGTGGAGCGACGGTCTGCGTGTCTGGGGCGGCTACACTGGGCGGCATGATTCAACGCCTGATCGCTGCCTTCCTGTTCGTGGCTCTGGCTGCCTCCGCGTCGGCGCAGGGCCGGCTGCAGAGCAGTGACTTCCTGAAGCTCCGGTCGGTCGGGGCCATGCAGTGGTCGCCCGATGGCACGCGCATCGCCTACACCGTCACGAACAACGACGGCCCGGGCGGGCCTTACTCGCAGCTGTGGCTGCTGACCGTGGCCACCGGACAGTCGGTCCGGGTCGGCGACGACGCCAGCCGCGGATCGCAGCCGCTGTGGGCGCCCGACGGCAAGTCGCTGGCCTACGTCGGCTCGGTGGGCGGCAAGGCGGGCCTCATCATCTGTGCCGCCGACGGGTCCGCTGCGCAGTGGAAGACCGAGATGACCGGCACCAACAGCAGCGCGCTCACCAACACCGGCCGCACGCTGGCCTGGTCGCCCGACAGCCAGACGCTGGCCTACGTGCACGCCATGCCCGGCCCCGAAGCTGCCGACGCAACCGGCGACCCGATCTACATCACGCGCTTCCTCTACAAGCCCACCGCGTCGGAGGGCAACACGCGGTTCAACGACAACCTCCGCCTGCATCTCTTCCTGCTCGACCTCGCGACCGGCCGCACCCGGCAGCTCACCGACGGAATCCACGACGAGCACTCGATCGACTGGTCGCCCACGGGCGACGAGATCGCGTTTGTGTCGAACCGTGAGCCCGACGCCGATCAGTTCTTCAACAACGACCTCTTCGTGATCCGGGCCGGCACCGGCGCCATCCGCCGCCTCACCACCACCGAGAGCGCGGAGTACTGGCCCACGTGGTCGCCCGATGGAACGCGCCTGGCTTTCGAGGCCACCAAGCGCGGGATCACCGATCTCGAAACGCAGATGGAAGACACGCACGTGTGGTCGATCGACGCCGATGGCGGCAACCGCCGCGAGGTCGGCGCCGCGATCGACAACCGGCAAGGGCCGCCTCAGTGGGCAGCCGATGGCCGTTCGCTCTTCTTCACCGTGCAGGAGCGCGGCCTGGTGCGTCTCTACAAGGTGCCGGCCGGTGGCGGCGCTGGGCAGGCGGTCGTCGCCGAGCGCGGCACCGTGGGGCAGTTCGACATCGGCCCGGCGGATCGCATCGCCTATGCATTCAGCGGCACTCACGACCTGGCGCAGCTCTTCGTGCTCACGGGCGCCGAGCGCCGGGCCGTCACCGATCTCAACCAGGCCGTGCTCGCCGGCAAGACCTTTGCGGAGGTCGAGCCCTACACCTTCGTGAGCAACGACGCCCGCTTCAACGTCGAGGCGTTCCTGACGCGCCCGCTCGGCCAGACCGCCGAATCGAAGCACCCGATGATCGTCATGATCCACGGCGGCCCGCACGGGCAGCAGGGGCCGGCATTCGCCTTTCAGAGTCAGGTCTACGCGGCCCGGGGGTGGGCCACGCTGCAAGTCAACTACCGCGGCTCGACTGGCTACGGCCAGGCGTTTGCCGACGGGGTGTTCCGCGACCAGAACGGCGACGAAGCGCAAGACGTGCTCTACGGCGTGAATGCGGCGATCCGCCGCAACCCGTGGATCGATCGCGACCGGCTCGGCATCGAGGGCGGCAGCTACGGCGGTCAGCTCACCGCGTGGCTGATCACGCAGACGCACATCTTCAAGGCGGCCATTCCCAATCGCGCCATCATCAACCTGGTCAGCTACAACTACATGACCTACTACAACCAGTATGAGGAGATGGAGTTCGGAATGCGGCCGCACCAAGCCGATCTGATGGACGAGTTGTGGAAGCGGTCGGCGCTGCGCTATGTGGCGCAGGCCAAGACGCCGACGCTGCTCATTCACGGCGAGAACGACAACGACGTGCCGATTGCGGAGTCCGAGCAGTTCTACATCGCGCTCAAGGACGTGGGCGTCGAAGCGGCCATGCTGCGCTATCCTCGCGAAGGACACGGGCTCAGAGAGCCGCGCCACATCGTGGACAGCATCGACCGCTCGATCGCCTGGTACGAGCGGTTCTTCCCGAAGCGCTAGCGTCTGGTCCGAGCGGCGCGGCTATTCCGAGCGCAACGCCTGCGCCACGTCGACGCGGGCCGCCCGTGCGGCCGGGATGAGCGCCGCAGCCACGGCAGCCGCGGCCAGCACCAAAGCGGCAGCGGCCGTGGCCAACCAGCCGGGCGTCTGCACGTTCTCGATGAAACCGCCCACGAC
>JBDTWC010000218.1:0-5255 GCA_040006875.1 Acidobacteriota bacterium
GCGACGCTGAAGTCACCCGTTGCTTCGACGGCATCGTGACGGCCACTGCGGCGATGCGCCGCGCCCTCGACCGCGGCAACTGGCCGACGGCGGCCGCGGCACTCGCCGACGAGTGGCGCACGCGCAAGCAGCTTGCCCCCGGCGTGACCACGCCCGAAATCGACGCCCTGCTCGCGGCGGCCATGGCGGCCGGCGCGTGGGCTGGAAAGGTATGCGGCGCGGGCGGCGGCGGGTGTCTGTTCGTACTCGCGCCACCAGAGGCCATTGGCACCGTGCGCGCGGCCTGGTCGCAGGCTGGCGCCACCGTGCTCGATGCGGTCGTGGAGTCCCGCGGCGTCATCGTGACCGAGGAGCGCCATGCCCCCACCACCTGATGCGGCCGACGAAATCAAACGGCTCTACTTCGCCGCCACCAAGGCCACCATCGCCGACGACGTGGAGCGCGCCATCGCGGTGCTCATCTCGCTCGAGTCGGACGAGGCGCGGGAACGGGTGGCCGTCTACATGGATGGCCTGGCCCAGATGCGCTCCGAATGGGGGGTGAAGGCCTCGGCCGACCTGCCCAAGGGCCGCACGAGACCCGCGACGACGACGCCCAGGCGCTCTGCCGGCACCACGCGGTCCCGCTAGCCAGTCGTGTTCTTCACGAGCCGCTTGCGCGCCGCCAGGCGCAGCGGCTCAGGCACGTTGCGATCCACCGACAGCGAGCGCACGTCGCGCTCGACCAGGCGCTGCAGCAGGTTCATCGACATCGTCACCGGGGTCTTGGGGTTACGGATCAACCCGTGGGCCACCCCGTAGCTCTTCACCCAGGCACGATTCTGACCGATGGCGCGCAGCACGTCGTCGCCGACGTTGGCCATCTTGGCGAAGCTCTCCACTTCAGCGATCGTCAGCTTCGGCGACGAGAGCACCGCCGAGGACACCATCTTGTTGGGATCGCGGATGAGCATCGTGCGCGCCTCGCGCGAGCCCTTCATGGCCGCGCGCACGCGTTCCACGATCCCCATCTGCTGGATGCGCTGCGTCAGCGACTGATCGGGCGCATCCTCGGCGGCGCCGTCCTCGGCCGTCGGCCAGGCTTCCTCGGGCGCCGCGTCGATGAGCGGCAGATCCTCTTCCGAGGCGGTGGCCGCAGGTGCGATGCCGCGGGCGGCGAAGAAGCGCAGCAGGTCGGCCGGCGTGTCGGTGCGCGCCAGGATCTGTCCGACCGCCGCCGGCGGCAGCGACGCCAGCGTGCGCTCCGCCATGGCGCAGACATCAGGGTCGGGATCATCGATCAGCATCGCGAACAACGCCAGTTGCTCCTGCCCGCGCGGCGCCACCAGACCCGCCGCCGCGTCCATGCGCACGTCCTTGGGCACGTCGACCCGCCTGAACGCGTCGACAAGAGGACTTCGGATGCCTACGTCCACGGGCGAATCCTCACCGTTCCAGCCTGGTCGACCGAGGCCCGCGGCGTGGTCCGTTCGCGGCTGGGCAGGCGGCCGCTCGGCGCCGCGCGCCGCGTGTACATCATGTAGCCCGCCGCCAGCGCCACGACCAGCGCCAGGAGCAGACCGAAGACCAGGGCCGGCGACACCGACGACGTCGGCGTCACGCGCAGCGGCGCATCAGCCACCGGACCGCTGTGTCGGCCTGGCGGCGGCAGGTTGTCGGGATGCCGGGCCAGGAAGGCGGCCAGTGTCGCTTCGGGATCGAGACCGATCTCCCGGGCATACGAGCGAACGACCGAGCGGCGAAAGATGCCTGGCGGCAGGCGCTCGATCTGGTTGCGCTCGAGCGCATCGAGCACCCGGACGCCGAGCTTGGTCACGTCGGCCACATCCCGGAGCGAGCGTCCAGACGCCTCGCGCTTGGTCCGCAGCATGAGCCCTATGTCTTCACTCGACTCCACTGCCCGCCCTCATCGCGCTTCGCCGTTTCCGCTGCTGCCGACACCACACCGCTCTACCACCTTAGGAGACCACGGCGCGTCCGTCAACGACGGCACGAACGTCCGCCATCGCTCTCGCCACCGCCGCGGCGGGATCTTCGCCCGGCCGCGGCAACATCCAGCCAATCGCCGCGATGCCCACGGCGCCGGCGGCCGCGATCTGCGGCCAGTCAGCGGCCGTCAGTCCCCCGATTGCAAACACCGGGCGGGTCGTCGCCGCCGTGATCCGGGCGAGTCCGTCGAAGCCCAGTCGCGGCGTGCCCGCGGCCTTCGAGGCCGTGTCCTGCACGGTACCGGCAATCAGCACGGCGACGTCACCGGCACTTTCGGCCTCGGCCACATCGTGGACCGCTCTCGACACCCAGGTGGACGCGGACAGCCACGGACGCAGTCGCGAGACCCGCATCGAGCCGCTCTTCAAATGCAGGTCGGCCCGGGCCGCGGCCGCGAGATCGGCGCGGTCGTTGACCGCGATCCGCAGCTCCCGGCCCGCCACGGCCGCGAGGTCGCGCACCAGCCTGACCAATCGAGCAGCGGCGAGATCCGGTTCGCGCACCTGGAAGAACTCCACGCCGCAGTCGCGTGCCGCCTCGACCTGCGCTGCCAGCAGCGCCGGCGCGTCGTCGAGCGGGCGGCCGGCGGCGGCGCAGAGGCGGTGACGGCTGCTCACGAGCCCGACGCGCGGCCGCTTGCCGCCGGCCGGGGCCGCCAACGGCGGCGTAGTCACGAGGTGGCGCGGCGCCGAACGAGCACGGTCAGGTCGGCGAGCGCGCCCAGCAGATTGACGGTGCCGAGTCCGGTGATGGCGCCGCGCACGTAGTTGTTGGTGACGAGCGCGTTGATGGCTGGATGCATCTGGGCGAAGTAGTTGCGTTCCCAGTAGGCCGACCACGGCACCACGATCAGCAGCAGGCCCAGTTCGATGAGCAGCGCGATGACGAGCAGGCGCCGCACGGAGCGCCTAGCCCCGGACCTGCGCGCGGCCCAGACGCGCAATGCGCGCCGTCACGTCGCGGTAGCCGCCGGCGTCGGCGTCGAGTTCGCCGAACACGGCCAGCGCGCGCGTCGTCTCGCCGAGTTCCTCGAGCACGTCGGCCAGGTCGTAGAGCAACCCGCGCCCGGACTCGACCGACGGTGCCGGCGCCTCCGCGGCGCGTTCGAACCAGCCGAGCGCCGCGGCCCGATCGCCTCGTTCGGCCAGCAGCCGGCCGAGCGTCGACGCCGCTTCGAAGCGCTGACGCGACGAGCGGGCCGCGTGTTCGAGCGACTGGATGGCGTCGTCGAACATGCCCATGTCGCGATAGGTCAGGCCGAGGCGCAACTGCTCCGCGGCCAGGCCGTCGTCGAGCGGCCGCGTGGCGTCGGAGTTGGCGTCGCCGGGCCTCGCGCCCTTCTTGCCCTTGCTCTTGCCCTTGTGGTCCTCGGCGGCCGCGGCCAGCGCGTCGGTCAGGTCGATCTCGCCGTGCTCGGTGGCCGGCTCCGCGACCGGCTCTTCGATCGGGTCGTCGAAGGTCACGCCTTCGTTCAGGTCCATCTTGTCGGTGGCCATGAACGGGCTGTCGCCGCTCAAGCGGTCGGCGATGATCGCGTCTGGGTCGGCTTCACCAAGCATCTCGAGGGCGCGCCGGAAGCGCGCGATGTTGGCGGTGTCCCATGGCTCGCGGGCCACGAGATCCTCGCTGATGATGCGCGCTTCCAGGCCGCGGCCGGCATCGAGGTAGGCATCGGCGAGCTGCGCCTGTGCGGAATACATCGTGGCTTCGAGGCCGCCGTCGACGCAGATCTCGACCAGGCGCATCAGCGCCACGATGTGCCGGCGCACGCGCGTGACGAACTCGTGCAGGGCGGCAGCGGCCGCGCCGTAGTCGCCATCGGCGACGGCGGCCTCGGCTACCGCTTCGATGCCGGGATAGGCGTGATCGGCGTCGTGCTCCGCGAGCCGACACGCCATGGCGATGGCGGCTTCGCGCTGCGACGGATCATTGGCCAGGGCGCTAGCCACGGCGGCGCGGCCTTCGTCGAGATGGCCCTGGCGCAGTTCCGATTCGGCGACCACCATCCACAACGTCGGGTCGTGCGCGACCACGTCGGCGCTGAGGTAGCGACGGGCCGTGCCCATGTCGCCGTTGGCCAGGTGCGCCCGCACCAGGCGCACGCGCGCATCGACGTCGCTGGCATCCATGTCGGCGACGCGGCCGAGGACGGCCAGCGCTTCGGCTGGCTGGCCTGCGGCTTCGAGCGCGGTTGCGAGCTGACGGAGTTCGGCGGCCGATGACGCCCAGGCCAGAGCGCGCGCGAACTCGCCGCTGGCGATGTCGGCGGCCAGCACATGACCACGGGCGGTGTCGTCGGTCGGATCGAGCTCGAGCAAGTCACGGTAGGCCGAGCGCGCCTCGTCGAGGCGGTTCTCCTTCGTGAACCACTCGGCCACGGCGCGGAATTCGCGGATCGCGGCCTCGGTGTCGCCCAGATCGCGGGCCGCCTTCGCGGCGGTGAAGCGGGCCGGGAAGTCTTCCGGGTCGACCATGCCGAGGCGCACGGCCATCTCGGCCGCGCCGCGGATGTTCCCCATCTTGCGGCGACGCTCGCCGATGTTCGAGTAGGCCGCCTTGGCGTCGGCGAGCAGGCCCTGCTTGGCGGCGACGTCGCCCGCGCGGATCTGGGCGTACTCGTCGAGCGGCTTGACCTTGATGATCTTCTTGAAGAGCGCGGCGGCCTTCGGATAGAAGCCCTCGTCGGCCAGGTGGTCGGCAATGCGCGTGTACTGCTCCACGCCCTTGTCGAGCTGACCGGCCCGCACGAACAGGTCGCCGAGCGCGTTGGCGCTGTTCCAGTCACGGGGCTGGGCCAGCACGAGCCGCTGGTACTCCTCGATGGCCTGGTCGACTCGACC
Organism: Acidobacteriota bacterium; assembly: GCA_040006875.1. Classification (GTDB taxonomy): domain Bacteria; phylum Acidobacteriota; class Vicinamibacteria; order Vicinamibacterales; family UBA2999; genus CADEFD01. The sequence continues at coordinate 4,830 of JBDTWC010000218.1, forward strand.
CAGACGCAAGGCCTTTTCGGCCCGCTTGAGAGCTCCTTCGCGATCGAATGGCGCCACGTGCCTTCGCCCCCTCAGTCCAGAGTAACCAACAGCGACGCCGGCTTGAACGAGCGCCGGTGCGCCTCCGAGTAACCGTGCCGGGCCACCGCGGCGAGGTGCGCCGCCGTGGCGTAGCCCTTGTGCTTCTCGTAGCCATAGCGGCTATCGGTCCGATGCAACTCCAGCATCAGCCGGTCGCGCGTTACCTTGGCGACAATTGAAGCGGCTGCAATCGCCGAACAACGCCGATCGCCGCCGGTGACCGCCTTCTGGGCCATGGACAGTCCGGCCAGGCGGAAGGCGTCAACCAGCACGAGGTCGGGCTGCGGAATCAGCCCGGACACTGCCCGGACCATCGCCCGCAGCGATGCTCGATGGATGTTGTAT
>JBDTWC010000219.1:0-5230 GCA_040006875.1 Acidobacteriota bacterium
GGTCGCCCGACGGCGCGCGGCTCGCGTTCCAGGCCTACTACCGCGACACCTGGCACGTGTGGACGATGAAGGCCGACGGATCGGATCTGCAGCAGATCACGTCGGGACCGTTCGACGATCGCGAGCCGCACTGGTCGCCCGATGGCACCCGCCTCGCCTTCTCGTCGGATCGCAGTGGCAGCTACGACGTGTGGCTGGTCACGCTGGCCACGCGCGAGGTGCGGCGGCTCACGACCAACGACGCCAACGACTCGATGCCGGCGTGGTCGCCCGATGGGCGCGAGATCGCGTTTGTCTCCGATCGCGACCGGCGCGGCATCTACGCGCGCAACCTCACGACCGGCGCCGAACGCCTGGTGGCGGGGGATAGCGCCGCGCTCTTCATGCCGTCGTGGTCGCCCGATGGCAAGACCGTGGCCTACATCGCCGTCGATGGCCCGGTCAGCCGCCTGATGGTCGGCGCCACCAACCTCGCCGACGCCGATGAAGACGTGTTCCCGTTCCGCGCCACATGGCTCTCGGCGACCGAGTTGCTCTACACGGGTGACGGCGTCGTGAAGCGGCGTTCTCGCGCCGGCGGCGGCGCGCGCGTCGTGCCCTTTGCCGCCCCGGTCGCGTTCACGCGCCCCGCGTTCACGCCCAAGGCCCACGTGTTCGCGCCGGCCGGTCCGCAGCCGGTGCGCGGCCTGATGCAGCCGGCGCTCTCGCCCGACGGCGCGAGCATCGCATTTGCAGCCCTCGGAGATCTGTGGCGCGTGTCGACGCGCAGCGAGGCGCCGGTGCCGGAACGGCTCACGAACGACGTCTACGTCGAGACCAACCCGGTGTGGTCGCCCGACGGCAAGACGCTCGTCTATTCCTCCGACCGCGATGGCGCCGTGGGCCTGTGGGCACGCGACCTGACGTCCGGCGCCGAACGACGCCTGGTGAACGAGGGCACGACGGCGTCCTTCTCGCCCGACGGCAAGGAGCTCGCCTATCTCGACACGGGATCGCAGTTGCGGGTGGTCGACGTAGCCACGCGCGAGCAGCGACAGGTGCACGGCCGGATCTTCGAGCCCGGTCGTCCGAGCTGGTCGCCCGATGGCCGTGCCGTGGTGATGTCGGCGCTCAAGCCCTACTCGACCCGCTTCCGCGAGGGCACCAACCAGGTCCTGTGGGTGGCGGTGAAACCGACCCCGACCGCCGATGGACGTGCCGCCTTCGCGCCCGATCGCTTCATGGATCCGATTCCTCACAAGTCGGTGGGCATGCGCGAGAACCTGGGGCCGGTGTGGTCGCCCGACGGGCGCGAGATGGCCGCCATCGTCGACGGCTACCTGGCGACCTATCCCGTGACTCCCGACGGCATCGCGACCGGCCCGGAACGGCGCTTGTCTCCCGACCTGGCGAGCTCGCCGTCGTGGGCGGCCGACTCGCGTCATGTGCTCTATCAGTCGGCCGATCGCTTCCGGATCGTCGACGTCGCCAGCGGCGGCATTCGCGACCTCGTGCCGCAGTGGTCGTGGCAGGCGGCAAGCGCCACCGGCGCCATGACCGTGCATGCCGGGCGGCTGTTCGATGGCCGCGCCGGGGCGATTGCGGCCGGGAACATGGACATCGTGATCGAGGGCACGCGCATCACGAGCGTGGTGCCGCACCGCGACGAACTGCATCGCGGCATGGTGGTCGACGCCTCGGCCGGCACGGTCCTGCCCGGACTGATCGAGAGCCACACCCATCTCACCAAGGCCTACGGCGAGGCGCTGGGCCGCATCTGGCTGTCATTCGGCATCACGACCGTGCGCAATCCCGCCACCAATGCCTTCGAAGGCCAGGAGGAACGCGAGGCGATCGAGTCGGGCGCTCGCGTAGGGCCGCGCATCGTCACGACCGGCGAGCCGCTCGACGGCTCGCGTATCTACTATCCAGGCGGCGTGGCGCTCAACGGTGGCGGTCTGGTCGAGGCGCAGCTGGCGCGGGCGCGCACCCTCGGCTTCGACTTCATCAAGACCTACGTGCGCTTGCCAGATCTGATCCAGCAGCGCATCATCGAGGGCGCGCACCGGCAGGGCATGCCCGTGACCTCGCACGAGATCTATCCGGCGGTCGCCTACGGCGCCGACGGCGTCGAGCACATTCGCGGCACCAGCCGGCGCGGCTACTCGCCCAAGAACAGCGAGCTGCGCCGTTCCTACCAGGACGTGCGCGACCTGCTCACCGCGTCGGGCATGACGCTCACCCCGACCATCACTATCCAGGGTGGATTCCAGGTGCTCACCGCGCGCGACCCGTGGTGGATCGACGACCCGCGCGTGACGCGTCTCTTCCCGGCGTCGGTGGCGGCAGCGGGCCAGGCCATGATGGCCAAGCCGCTGAGCGCGGCGGAGCTGAGTGCGCGGGAGGCGCTGGTGATTCCGCAGGAGAAGTTGGTGGCGGCGCTCGTGGCCGGCGGCGGCCGCGTCATCGCCGGCACCGATTCGCCCATCAATCCCTACGGCGTGGCGCTGCTCAGCGAGCTCGAGCACTACGTGCGCGGCGGGCTGTCGCCGGCCGAAGCGATCCGAACCGCCACGGCCGTGCCTGCCGAGGCGATGGGACTCGGCGCCGACCTCGGCACGATCGAAGCGGGCAAACTGGCCGATTTGGTGGTCGTCGATGGCAACCCGCTCGTGACCATCACCGATCTGCGGCGCACCAAGCGCGTGATCAAGGACGGCGTGCTCTTCGATATCGACACGCTGCTGAGGGGGCCGGTGGCCCGCCGTCGCTAGTCCCTGGTCGCGGTCAGGCGCGCGCGGCGGCGCGGCCGCGCTACACTCTGAACAGCGGCATCGAGGGCGATGCTGGAGGGAGTGCGATGGCGCGGGTCGGGCTGTTCACGCTAGTTCTTGGGCTCGTCATGAGCGCGGCCGGGTCCGCGCAGACCAGCCCCTCCGCGGTGTCGGCGTGGGTGGCCGTACCGGCGGCCGGAGCGACCTGGGCCGACGCCTACGTCGAGCTGAAGAATCCGTCGATGTACGAGATCTTCGTGGTCTTGGCAACAAGTGACGCGTCGGCCTCAGTGGAGTTGCGCGCCGCCGCCGCCGGCACCGCCGACCCGGCTGTGACCCGCGAGATTGCCGTGCCCGCCTACGGCAGCACCGATGCGGCTGCCTCGGCGCCGCACCTGCGGCTGGTCGGTCTCACCAAGCCGCTGGCCGCCGGCGACAGCGTCGCGATCACGCTCAAGACCGATGGCGGCGACACCCTCAAGGTGGCCGCGACGGTGCGAACACCCTAAGTCCGGCCCGGCCCGCTCGTCCCGGCCTTCGTCGCGACGCCGGGCCGGGAATTGGCACAGAATGGGGCGGCCCGGGGCGCCCGACACTGCCGGTGCGGCAGCCTTTCCGGCCGTCGGGATGGCGACGGGGTGCCGGTATCCCGCAGATCGATCATGAGGAGTCAGCGCATGAAGAAGTCGATGTTCGCCCTTGCCGCCGGGTGCGTCGTGGCCGGCACATTGGTCGCCGCTCAGGGACAGCAGCGCCAGCCCGATCCCCGCTCGAGGGGCGGTGGCGACTGCCGCGACAACCCGTACAACTGCGCCGACGCGGCCAACCCGCTGCCCAAGGCCGACTCGGTGTGGCTCGAAGAGCTGACCTGGATGGACGTGCGCGACGCGCTGAAGGCGGGCAAGACGACCGCCATCATCGCCACCGGCGGGATGGAGCCGAACGGCCCCTGGCTGGTCACCGGCAAGCACAACTACGTGCTGCAGGCCAACTGCGAGGCCATCGCCCGCAAGCTCGGCAACGCCCTCTGCGCGCCGCTCGTGAAGTACGTGCCCGAGGGCGACATCGAAGGCAAGACCGGCCACATGGCCAGCCCCGGCACCATCACGATGCGCGAAGACACCTTCCAGGCGGTGCTGAACGACATCGCCGAGAGCCTGCAGGCGCACGGCTTCAAGAACATCGTCTTCATCGGCGACAGCGGCGGCAACCAGAAGGGCCAGCAGACGGTGGCCGAGAAGCTCACCGCCAAGTGGGCCGGCAAGGCCTTAGCGCTGCACATCCCCGAGTACTACACCTACGCGGTCGTGACGAAGCACTTCGAGGAGAGCGGCGCGCTGCCTAAGGATCGCAAGAGCGACGGCCTCCACGACGACCCGATCATCACCCTCAACATGTTCATTGCCGACCCGAAGTCGGTGCGCTACGACGCGCGCGTCAAGGCCGGCAAGGCCTCGATCGACAGCGTGTCGATCGCCGACCAGGCCAAGGCCACCACGTTTGCGAAGCAGATCGTGGCGTTCCGCGCCGACTACACCATCACCGCCATCAACAAGGCCATTGCCGCCAAGGGCAAGGCCACGATGGCGCAGTAGCAGCGGCACGACCTGACGGGTGCCGAGGCGTTCGCCCCGGCGCCCGTTGTCGAACCCGAGGCCCTCTCCCCACAACCGAGGTGCTTCACCCGTGACCGGCGTGACCATCGGCCCCTATCGAGTCATCCGCGAGCTCGGCCAGGGCGGCATGGGCACGGTGGTGCTCGCCGATGACACGCGCCTGGGACGCCAGGTGGCGCTGAAGACCGTGTCTGGCGCCCAGGCCGGCACCGCGGGCGGCCGCGCCCAGCTGCTCGACGAAGCACGCGCCGCCGCCGCCATCAGCCATCCCGCCATCGCCACCGTGCACGACGTGGTCGAGCACGAGGGCGACATCGCCATCGTCTTCGAGTTCGTCGAGGGCGAGACCCTGGCCGCGCGTCTCGCCAAGGGCCCGCTGCCCGAAGACCAGGCCATCCAGATCGCCATCCAGCTCGCCGACGCGCTCAACGTCGCCCACGGCCATCGCGTGCTGCACCGCGATCTCAAGCCGGCCAACGTGATGCTCGCGCCCGGCGGGGTCGTGAAGATCCTCGATTTCGGCATCGCCCGCTTCCGCCCCGTCGACCAGGCTGGCACCGGCGCGGAGGGCGATCGGGGCTTCATGGGCACGCCGGGCTACGTGGCGCCCGAACAGTGGGTGGGGAAGCCGGCCGACGAGCGGTCGGACCTCTACGCCCTCGGGGTCGTGATCTTCGAGATGGTCACCGGCAAGCGCCCGTTCCCTGAACGCGAGCCGTTCACCCTGGCCCGCGCCGCGATCGAACGGATCGCCCGCCGCGTGTCGTCGCTCGTGCCCACGGTGTCGCCGGGCCTCGACAAGCTCGTGGCGCGCTTGCTCGCGGCAGACCCGGCGCTGCGCCCGCCGCGCGCGCGGGTCGT
>JBDTWC010000220.1:0-5217 GCA_040006875.1 Acidobacteriota bacterium
AGGTCATCGAGGAGAGCCCGTCGCTCGCCGTGTCGCCCGACCTGCGGCGGCGCATCACGAGCGCGGCGGCGTCGGTGGCGCGCCAGGTCGGCTACACCAATGCCGGCACCATCGAATGCCTGCTCGACGACGACGGCTCGTTCTACTTCCTGGAGATGAACACGCGGCTGCAGGTGGAGCACCCCGTGACCGAGATGGTCTCGGGCGTGGATCTGGTGCACTGGCAGATCCGCATCGCGCGCGGCGAGCGCCTCACGCTCGACCCCGAGGCGCTGCTCGTGCCGCGCGGCCACGCCATCGAGTGCCGGATCTACGCGGAAGACCCCGACCACGGTTTTCTGCCCTCACCGGGGCGGATCCTGAAGCTGCGCGTGCCCCAAGGGCCGGGCGTGCGCGACGACAGCGGCGCCACCGAAGGCCTCGACGTGCCGATTTTCTACGACCCGATGATCTCGAAGCTCATCGCCTGGGGCGATGATCGGACCCAGGCCATCGCGCGCCTGCGGCGCGCGCTGCGCGAGTACGAGGTTCACGGCATCAAGACCACGTTGCCGTTCTTCCGCTGGGCGCTCGAGGATCCGGATTTCCTCGCTGGACGTTTCGACACCACCTTCATCGATCGCAAGCTGGCCGAACGCGACGGCGCGCCGTTTGACCCCTCGTCGGACGACGACGACACGCTCGCCGCCATCGCTGCGGCGCTGCATCAGGTGCTCGGCGGCCAGGGTGCGGCGCAGGTCGGGGCGGCGCCGGCCACCCCGCCCAGCCGCTGGCGTCAGCAGGCCCGCGTCGAAGGGCTGAGTTAGCGGTGCAGTACGACGTGCTCATCGGCGAACGCACCCGCAAGGTGCTGGTGCAGCGGGCCGGCGACAGCTTCACGGTCGTCGTCGATGGCGCTCCATTCGCCGTGCACGCGGCCCGCGTCGACGGCGCCCTGATGTCACTGCTCATCGGCGCGGGCGAGGGCCCGCCACGCCGAAGCGTGCCCGCCGTCGTCGTATCGGGCAGGAACCCCGGCGACCTGGGGGTGCACGTGAACGGGCGCCAGGTGAGCCTCTCGATCACCGAGAGTGGCCGCAATCGGCGGCGCGGCGGCGCGGCCGCTCCCGGCGCCGGTCCGCAGCGGCTCACCGCCCCGATGCCGGGCAAGGTCGTGCGGCTGCTCGTGGCGGTCGGCGACGAGGTGACGGCCGGGCAAGGCCTCGTGGTGGTCGAAGCGATGAAGATGGAGAACGAGCTGCGCGCAGCCAAGGCCGGCCGGGTCGCGTCGGTCGCCGTGGCCGAGGGGCAGTCGGTCGACGCCGGAGCGGTGCTCGCGGTCGTGGAGTAAGCCGGTGCGGGCCAAGGTGCTGCGGGCCCTCGGAGCGTCGCTGACGCACGTGCGGCGTGTGTGGCTGGTCGCGGCCGTGGCCATCGCGGTGCTCATCGTTTCGATCATCACAATCGACCTGGGCCCGGTGCTGCGCGCCCGGGCCGAGGCCCAGGCCTCCACGTTCATCGATCGGCCCGTGCACATCGGCCGGCTGGGGCTCAATCTCGGGCGCGGCCGTCTGGTTCTCGACGACCTGATGGTCGAAGGCGGCACGCCGAAGAACGACCCGTGGCTGGTCGCCGGACACGTCGAGCTGTCGCTCACCTGGGGCGCGTTCCTGCACCGTGAGCTGCTTCTCGACTCGATCGAGATGACCGACTGGCGGCTCATCGTCGAGAGCTACGCCGGTGCGGTGCACAACTGGCCGCGCCTCAACGGGCCACCGCGGCCGCCCCGGAGCGGCCCGCGCCTGTTCACGACCACGCTTCAGAACGTGCGCGCCTCGCGCGGCCACTTGATCGTTCGCGACTACGGCTCCTCGTGGGGCCTCGACGCGCCCAACCTCGAGATCGTCGCCGCCAAGGGCACCAACTACCGTGGCACCATGAAGTGGTCGGGTGGCACGCTCCTCATCCAGCAGTACGAGCCGATGTGGGCCGACTTCAGCTCGTCGTTCTCGGTGACGGACGGCAAGTTGGTGATGGACCGCATGCAACTCGATGCCGATGGCGGGCAGGTACAGGGCACCGCGCTCATCGATCCGGCCCAGTTCCCCAATGCCACCTATCACCTCACGTCGCACCACCTGCTGCCGCGCGTGCGCGCCATCTTCTACGCGCACGACCAGTTCAGCCTGCACGGCGCGGGCGACTTCGCCGGCGACGTGCGCATGCACAAGGGCGGCTACGAGGTGACCGGCGACTTCGTGAGCCGCGAAGTCGGCTACGACGACTATCGCTTCCAGGACTTCCGGGCCGCCATCGACTGGGTGCCCACGCGTCTTGACGTGACCAAGGCCACGGCCAAGTTCTACGGCGGCGAAACCGAGTTCAGTTACAGCCTCGACCCTTTGGGCAACCCCGATCGCCGGGCCGACGCCCGCTGGGACGTGCACTACCAGGACGTCGACCTCACCACCTTCACCGACTTCCTGCTGACCAAGGGCCTGCGTCTGGCCGGTCGCGCCACGGGCCGACACCTCACGACCTGGCGTCTGGGTCCAGGAGGCTTCGCCAAGGCAACCGGCGAGGGCACGATGGCAGTCACGATGCCGGCCGGTGAGACGCCGGCGTCGTCCACGTTGCCCGACGATGCCGTGGCGGAGGCGCGCGCCCGCGCCACGGTGCAGGGTCCGTTCAGCCCGCACATCGCGTTTGCGCCGGTGCCGCTGGCGGCGCGGACCTCGTACGAATACGACGGCACCACGGTGCGGCTGGCGCCGAGCGAGTTCGCGACGGCCACCTCCCACGTGTCGTTCGAGGGCCGCACCGACTGGGGGCAGGCCTCGCGTCTGCCGTTTCACGTCACGAGCAGCGACTGGCAGGAGAGCGACCGGATCCTGGCCGGGATCATGACCATGTTCGCGGCCACGCCGACCACCCCGGTGGCCGTCGACGGGGTCGGCGAGTTCGACGGCGTGCTCAGCGGAGCGCTCGCCAATCCACGCGTCGAGGGCCGCTTCAGCGGCCGCGAGATGCGCGCCTGGAACGTGACGTGGGGCCAGCTCGAGGGCCGTACGGTGGTCGAGAATGCCTACGCGCAGGTGACCGATGCCGTGCTCTCGGCCGCGCAGGCGCGCCTCGACATCAACGGCAAGTTCGCGCTCGGCTACCCCCGCCGCGACGGCGGCGAGGAGATCGACGCGATCATCAAGTCGTCGGAGTGGCCGCTGGTCGACCTGCGCACGGCCTTCGAGCTCTACGACTATCCGGTCGACGGCGCGCTCGGCGGCGAGATCCACCTCTACGGCAAATACCAGGAGCCGTTCGGCTTCGGCAAGCTCACGCTCGATCGCGGCGTGGCCTACGACGAGCCCTTCGCCTCGGGCTCGACCAGCCTGCGCTTTGAGGGTCCGGGCGTGCGTCTCGACGGGCTCGAGGTGCAGAAGGCCGGCGCCACCATCACCGGCGCGGCCTACGTGGGCTGGGACGGCACCTACTCCTTCAACGCCGACGGGCGCCGCCTGGCCGTGGACGCCCTCGACCTGACCTACTTCGCGACCCTGCCGGCGCTGACCGGGTTTGCCGACTTCAGCGCCACCGGAAGCGGCACCTTCGACGAGCCGCGCTATGACGTGAAGGTCAGCGTCTCCGATCTCTTCATCGGCGACGAAGGGATCGGCGAGATGACGGCGCAGGTGGCGCTGCGCGGCCTGCAGCTGCTCTACAGCTTCGACATCGCCTCGCCGCGCCTGGCTGCGTCGGGCACCGGCCAGTTCGCACTCACCGAGGCCGGCGAGATCGAGATGACGGTGCGGTTGTCGGACACCTCGCTCGATCCCTACGCGCGCGTGTTCATGCCCACGCTCTCGCCCTACACCTCGGCCACCGGCGGTGGCAGCGTGCGGGTCTGGGGCGCGGTCTACACGCCGAATGCCCTGCACGTCGAGTCGTCGATCGACGACCTGCGGCTGCGCCTGTTCGACTACGAGTTGCGCAATCGGGGGGTGCTTCGCGTCGGTCTCGAGGGCCAGATCGTCAGCGTCAACGCCTTCACCATGACCGGCGATCGCACCGCCCTCGACGTGAGCGGGCGGGTCGATCTCGAACACGACGCCGTGGCCCTCAGGGCCACCGGCGAAGCCAATCTCGCGGTGCTCCAGGGCATCTTCCCGGAGCTGCGCGGCTCGGGCCGCGCCGAGCTCGCGGCCACCATCGGCGGCACGATGGCCACGCCCACCGTGTCGGGCACTGCGCTCGTGAGCGACGGCCGCATCCGCTCATTCGCCTTTCCACACGCGCTCGACGCCATCAACGGCACCGTCACCTTCGACGCCACGGCGATCCGGCTCGACGGCTTGCGCGCCTCGCTCGCCGACGGCCGCGTGCTCTTCGGCGGACGCCTCGGCCTGCGCGGGCTGGCGCTCACCGACTACGACGTGACGCTCACCGGCCACGACCTGCGCCTGCGTTATCCGGAGGGGATGCGCTCGCTGGTCGATGCCGCACTGACCGTGCAGGGACCAGCCGCCGCGCCGGTTCTGGCCGGATCGGTGATGGTGAGGTCGGCGGTGTGGACGCCGGCCTTCGACGGCACGACCAACGTGTTCAGCGCCGTCACGTCCTCGACCGCGACGCCGCTCGGGCCGGGGGTGTCGGGCGCACTCGCCGCGCCGCCCGCGATCGCGCTGACTTACGACGTGCGTGTCCTGGCCCCTTCGACCTTCCGGATCGAGAACGACGTGGCCCGGATCGTGGCCAGCGCCGACGTGAACGTGCGCGGCACTTTCGAGCGGCCGATCGTGTTTGGCCGGGCTGACATCGAGCGCGGCGAAGTGCGCTTCGAGGGCCGCCGCTACGTGGTGTCGCGCGGCAGTCTCGACTTCACCAATCCCGATCGGATCCAGCCGTTCTTCGACGTGGAAGCCGAAACCCGCGTGCGCGTCCCCGGGCAGACCTATCGTGTCACCCTGCGCGTGGCCGGCACCTCCGAGCGGCTGCAGCCGGAGTTCACCTCGGACCCGCCGTTGCCATCGGCTGACGTGCTGTCGCTGCTGCTTGCCGACACGACCCCGGCCGGCGACGTCGAGGTGGCCTCGCTGAGATCGCCCAACCAGCGCGAGCAGGAGCTGCTGCAGGCCCGCGCCACCCGCGCCCTGACCGGTACGCTCTCGGCCGAGGTTGGCAAGGTGGTGCAGGACACCTTCGGCGTCGACACCTTCCAGATCACGCCGCTGCTCGTCGATC
>JBDTWC010000221.1:0-5214 GCA_040006875.1 Acidobacteriota bacterium
CCTCGTCATCGCCGTTCACCCATGCCGGATCCTGCTGGCCGCGCTCGAGGATCGTGTTCAGCCCCGCGCGGATGCGGGCGATCGCAGCCGCGTCGAGTACCCCGGCCCGCCCGAGTGCGTCGGCCCAGGCAAGGCTGCCGGTGACGTCGTCTTCAAACAGCTTCCGATCGAAGGGAAACGACACACCGAAGTCGAAGGCGGCCGGATCCGGCGCCCCATCGAATCGTCCCGACCACAGATGTCCGCCGCTCAACCCTGCACCTCGATATCTCCGTGCGCCACCCGCATGGTCACGTCTCCCGTCGCCGGCGCCAGCACGCGCTCGACGAAGGCGTCGAGACCGGCGCGCAGCGCAGTGAACCACAAACCATCGCGGATGAGCGTCGCATACTCGACCGCCACTGTGTCGGCAAATGCCTCGGCCCGGTCGTCGAGCACCCGCGCCCGCAGCGACTCGCCGGCCCGATGGAGGGCCAGCGCCGCCGGTGCCTGCACTTGCCAGCGCCGCGACCCAGCGCCGTCGCCGCGCACCACCAACGGGCGCACGCCGTGGGCGCGCCCGATGGCGTCAAGGCTCATCACGAGCGCGGCTGGCGTCATCGCCACGCCGTTCAACGCCACGGCGCGACCCTGAGCAAAGCCGACCGTGAGGAGCACGTCGGCTGGCTTCGGTGCCGATTCCGGCATCGGCCCCGCGCCGTCGCTGTCGCCGAGCACCTGCACCCGCGCCCAGATGTTCTGCGCCACGAGCGCCGGCGCCGACGACCGCACGGTAACGACGCCGAGCGACGGCGCCAGCGCCTTGAGCAGGGCGTGCAGCCGCTGACGCTCGCGCGCGTCCTCGGCCCAAGCCGCAAGGCTCGTGGCCTGGTCATGCCGCGCGGCCGCGACCGCGGCTTGCGCCACCGCCACCATCGAGAGCGCGGTCACGAGCGGCTCGCCCGCGACGCCCAGCGCGCCCGACGCCACCGCCGGCCAGAGCACGTCGGCGGCCAGCGACGCGCGCGCATCGACCCCATGGCACGCCCGGGCCCCGGCCGCGAGCGCGGCCTCACGCAGGGCGTCGAGTGGCGTGGCATTGCCGACCTCGACGGCCACGGCCACCACCTCGGTGCCCGGCCGGGCCGAGAGCGCGGCAATCGCCGCGACGGCCGCCGGTGTGGTCACCGGCACGACAATCCGTTCCATGAGGGCGGGTTCCTGCCTGAGTCGCGCGCCTAGTTGGCGGCGAGCCCTTCAAACTGCAGCACGAGGTGACGGGCGGCGCGGGCATCGCGCCCGATGACCAGCACCGTGTCATCGCCGGCGATGGTGCCGAGTACGTCGGCAAGCCTGGCGCGATCGATGGCCAGGGCCAGGAGCTGCGCCTCGCCGGTACCGGTTCTGAGCACGAGCAGTTGTTGCGACTGCTCGATGCCCGCCAGGTAGTCGGTGAGCGCGCGCTGCAGCGTGTGGCGCGCGGCCTCGGTGGGCGGACGCGAGCCGTCGTCGTCGGGCGGCGATTGATAGGCGCCGTCGACGGCGCGCTTCATCAGGCCCAACTCCTTGATGTCGCGCGACAGCGTCGCCTGCGTGACATCGAAGCCGCGCGCGACCAGCCGTAGACGCAGTTGTTCCTGACTGCGTACCGGGTCGTGGCTGACGATGTCGAGCACGACGGCTTGACGGCGGGCTTTCATGTTTATGCAGCCAAGTGTATGACAATATTCACGCAACGCAGCGACAAATAGCCCGGAATATCTTGACGACTTCCGGGTCTCCATGCATAGTTATTCTTTTGCATGAATAACACAATGCGGACCCAGCTGCCATGACCGATCCTGTCGCCTCCGCTTCGGCTTCCGCCCCGACCACGCCCGTCCGCGTGGCCATCGTGGGCGCCACCGGCTATGCCGGACAGGAGCTGGTGCGGCTGCTGGCCCGTCACCCGCGCGCGTCGCTCACCATGGCCACCGCGTCCCAGGCCACCAGCACGCCGCGCCGCCTGCCGGCCCTGGCCCGCATCTGGGACGGCCAGGTCGTGCCGCTCGATGTGCAGGCCGTCAGCGCCAGCGCCGAGGTGGTGTTCCTGGCCCTGCCCGAAGCGGCCGCGGCCGAGCTCGGCGTGGTGTTCCTGGCCGCCGGCCGGCGCGTCGTCGATCTGTCGGGCGCGTTCCGACTGCGCGACGCCGCGGCGCGCGCCAGGTGGTATCCGGCCACGACCACGATGCCCGAGGGCGTGGTCTACGGCCTGGTGGAGTTCACCGGCGCTGACGTGCCGGCCGCGCGCCTCGTGTCGTGCCCGGGGTGCTACCCCACCGCCTCGCTTCTCGCCCTGCAGCCGTTGGCGGACGCCGGCCTGCTCAAGGACGGCGCCGACGTGATCGTCGACGCGAAGTCGGGCGTGTCGGGCGCCGGCAAAGCGCCGAGCGATCGCACCCACTTCTGCGAGAACTACGGCAGCGTGGCCGCCTACGGCCTCTTCGGGCATCGGCACACCGCCGAGATGACGCAGTCGCTCGGCCGCGAAGTCACATTCACGCCGCACCTGGTGCCGCTCGATCGCGGCCTGCTCGCCACCCTTTACGCCCGCGTGAAGGCCGGAGTGACCGCGGCGCAGGTGACAGAGGCGCTGCACAGCGCCCATGCGCGCTCGCCGTTTGTGCGCCTCACTGGCGATGCGCTGCCCGAAATCAAGCACGTCGTTCACACCAACTTCTGCGACATCGGCTGGAAGGTCGACGAGGCCACGGGCCGCGTGATCCTCGTGTCGGTCATCGACAACCTGCTCAAGGGCGCCGCCGGCCAGGCGGTGCAGAACTTCAACCTGCTCATCGGCGCCGACCAACGGGCGGGTCTGCTGTGAGGGGACGCCCGGTCGTAGTCAAATTCGGCGGCGAGCTGCTCGAAGACGCCGCGCGCGTCACCGCCATCGTCACCGTCGTGCGCACGGCCGCGGCCCAGCTGCCGCTCGTGATCGTGCACGGCGGCGGCCGCGAGATCGACCGCGCGCTCTTTGCCGCCGGGATCGCCAAGCAGCAAGTCGACGGCCTGCGCATCACCGACGAGGCCACCCTCGACGTGGTCGTCGGGGTGCTCGCCGGCACGGTCAACACGCAGCTCGTGGCGCGGCTCAACGCCGGTGGAGTCAAGGCCGTCGGACTCACCGGCGCCGATGCCGGCGTGGCCCCGGTACGCCGGGCCGCGCCGCATCTCACCACGGCCGGCGCGCGCGTCAGCCTTGGTCTTGTCGGCGAGCCACTGCCCTCGGGCACGCCGACGCTCGTCGCCCAGCTCGTGCGCGGCGGGTTCGTGCCGGTGGTGGCCAGCGTGAGCGCCTCGAAAGCCGGCGCGCTCTTCAACGTCAACGCCGACACGCTCGCCGCCAGCCTGGCCGCGCGCCTCAAGGCCAAACGTCTCGTGATCGCCGGCGCCACCGCCGGCGTGTTCGATGACGACGGCGTAACGGTGCCGGTGCTCGACGCCGCGACCGGGCGGCGCATGGTGGCGTCGGGCTCGGCCAGTGCCGGCATGGTCGCCAAGCTGGCCGCGTGCCGCACGGCTCTCACACGGGGCGTGAGCGACGTGCGCATCGCCGACGGCCGCGTGCCGGCCACGCTGCTGGCGGCGTTGCTGGGCCAACCGACCGGCGCCTGGACGCGGGTCAAGTGAGGACGATTGTGCCGACCGCCACCGACATCCAAGCCACCGAATCACGCTTTGTCCTGCAGACCTACAAGCGTCTGCCAGTCGTGTTCGTGCGCGGCGCCGGCACCCGCATCATCGACAGCGAGGGCCGCAGCTATCTCGACTTCCTGTCAGGCATCGGCGTGTCGGTGCTCGGGCACGGCCATCCCGCGCTCGCGCAGGCCGTTGCGGAACAAGCCGCGGCGCTGCTGCACACCTCGAACCTCTACTTCCATCCCTTCCAGGGCCAGGTCGCCGAACGCCTCGCTACCTTGTCGGGCCTGCAACGTACGTTCTTCTGCAACAGCGGCACCGAGGCGATGGAGGCGTGCCTGAAGTTCGCGCGCCGCTACTGGTTCACGCAAGGCGTGCGCGGCCGCACCCACTACGTGGCCTTCGAGCACGGCTTCTCGGGCCGCTCGATGGGCGCGCTGTCGGTAACGGCCAATCCCCACTACCGCGAGCCGTTCGAGCCGCTCATTCCCGGGGTCACGTTCGTGGCGCCCGACGATGTCGCCGCGCTCGACGCCGCGGTGACCTCGACGACGGCCGCGATCGTGGTCGAGCCGGTGCAGGGCGAAGGCGGCGTGCGCCCGATCCCACCGCAGATGGCCGAGGCCATCGAACGGGCCTGCGCGCGCACCGGGTCGCTGCTCATCGCTGACGAAGTGCAGTGCGGCCTCGGACGCACCGGCGTGCCGTTCTACTTCCAGACACTCGGCCTCACGCCCGACCTGGTCACCGTCGGCAAGGCGCTCGGCGCCGGCGTGCCGGTGGGCGCGGCACTGGTGGCCGAATCGGTCGCGGCCCAGGTGGTGCCTGGCGATCACGGCACGACCTACGGCGGCAATCTGCTCGCCATGCGCGCGGCGCTGGTGGTGCTCGAAGAGCTGATGGATCGCGGCCTGCAAGCCCACGTCGCCGCGATCGGCCGCCACTTCGAGACGCGCCTGCGCGAGCTGGCCGCCAGGCACGCCGTGGTCGTGGACGTGCGCGGCGCAGGGCTGATGCGCGGCCTCGAGCTGTCGCGCGACGCCGCCGCGGTGGTTGAAGGCGCGATGGCGCGCGGCCTGATCGTGAACCGCACGGCCGAACGCGTCGTCCGCATGCTGCCGCCCTACATCGTGAGCGCGGCCGAGATCGACGAAGCCGTGGCCACGCTCGACGTCGTGCTGGGCAGTCTGCCAGCGGACGCGACCGCCACCCGATCGTAAGGACACCATGAGTGCGACGTTCACGACCATTTCTGGCGGCGTCACCGCGCCGCGCGGCTTTCGCGCCACCGGGCTGCACTGCGGGATCAAGGTCAGCGGCAAGCCCGACCTCGCGCTCCTGGTGAGCGACACCGCGGCGGCCGCGGCCGGCGTGTTCACGACCAACCTGGCGCAGGCCGCGCCGGTGCTCGTCTCGCTCGAGCACCTGGCCGCCAGCGGAGGACGCGCGCGCGCGATCGTGACCAACAGCGGCTGCGCCAACGCCTGCACCGGCCCGCAAGGCCTGCTCGACGCGCGCGAGATGACGACCCTGGCGGCCGCAGCCACCGGCTGC
>JBDTWC010000222.1:0-5213 GCA_040006875.1 Acidobacteriota bacterium
ACTCGTGGCGCCGCGCCGAACCAGTCGTCGATCTCGAGCGTGATGGCGCTATGGCGCAGGAGTTGCCCCGGTGCCACCTGAGCGACGCCGGTCGGCGCCACCGCGTCATTGACCTGCAGCGTGGGGACGACTTCCATCAGCAGTTCGAAGGGCACGCCGCCCGCCCGGCGGACGGTGGGCGGAGTTACGGTGCAATCGACGATCGTCGACTCGACGCCGATGTCGGCGTCGCCGCCGTCGAGCACGAGATCGACACGGCCGTCGAGATCGGCGAGCACGTGTGCCGCGCTGGTCGGACTCGGCCGTGAGAACGTGTTGGCGCTCGGCGCGGCCACGGGTACGCCGGCCGCGTGCAGGAGGGCCGCGGCGACGGGATGCGCGGGCACCCGCACCGCCACCGTGTCGAGACCGGCCGTGACGACGCCGGGCACCTCGGAACGCTTGGCCACTACCAGCGTGAGGGGTCCGGGCCAGAAGCGCTCGGCCAGGGCCCGCGCATCGCTCGACACGTCGCGCGCCAGCGCATCGAGACCGCGCGCGGTGGCGATGTGCACAATCAGCGGATCGGTCGCGGGACGTCCTTTCGCCGCGAAGATGCCGGCGACGGCCTTCGCGTCCAACGCGTGCGCGCCGAGCCCGTAGACGGTCTCGGTCGGGAAGGCCACGAGCCCGCCGTCGCGCAGCAACGCCGCGGCTTCGGCGATCACCGCCGCGTCGGGATGCGCGCGTTCGACCAGCAGGTAACGGGTGTGGCGCGCGGACATCCCTGCTATTGTGGCACCGGCACTGGCGCTGCGCTGCCGCTCGCGGTCGTTCTGGATGCCCGCGCGATCAGGTCGACGACCCTGGAGTAGCTCACGATGCCCTCCTGCACGCCCTGGGAGCGCAGGTACTGGTCGTAAACGCGCCAGCCGACCCGCTGCACGACCTCGACCTGCTGGCGGGTCCGCTCGGCGATGGCGTCGAGGTCGCGTCGTGGGCCACTGGCCAAGCGCAGCAGGCTGGCTCGCCGCGCCTCGCGTGGCACTTGCGCGGCCGTCTCGCTGAGCAAGAACAGCCAGCCGCTGTAGGCCGTGCGGGGCGCGGCGCTGGGCTCCATGGTCGTCAGCCAGGCCACGAAGTTGGCGTCGGCCTCGGGCGCGTAGCCGGCCAGATGGGCCCACTCGTGCGCGAGCACGAACGGGCGCTCGAACGCCGTGAGATCTGGATTGAGGAGCGTCTCGAGCGCGGCCGGTGCGGTCATGCCGTCGACTCCGGCCATGCGGAAGTAGAGCGCCAGAAGCGTCGGCTTCACGCGCCCAGGCACCGTGGGTCGCGGGCGTCCCTGGCGCGCTTCGACCGCATGGAGAGCCACCGCGATATCGCTTGCGGTCTGGTTCGGGGCGCCGTCGCTCGCCACCGCGTGGTCGGCGCGGGCGGCGTCGTAGAGCCCATTGGCACGCTCGATCGAGAGGTCGAGCAAGGCCAGCACCTCCGCGGATGTCGCCGCCGCGGCTGGCAGCGCCAACCGGACGTCGATCGGCGGGCGCGCGTAGTTGAGTCCCCAGATGGCGACGAACCACAGATAGCCGGTCGCCGCTGCCACAAGCGTGAGGCGCAGTGCCGACAGCAGTGGCCTGAGGTGGCGAGTCCGGCGCGTGGCGAAGAGCGCCCGGCCCCATATCCACACCGCGGAAACCAGGGCGGCGCTCAACACCACGTCGAAGATCGCAAGCGGCACCAGGTTGGACGCCGTCGTCACCGCGGCTTGGAGCGGCGGATAGAGACGCGTGGCGTAGACGTGTTCGACCACGTCGGCAGGACGTGGCGCGAACGCGACGACCGCGGCGAGAAGTACGACCGCGGCCTGAAGGCGAGGCCCGAGCCTCATGGCGCTGGAACTACGGGAGGGTGACGACGACTTCGTTGGACGGGCCGCTCGTGCCGCAGGCATTGCGTGCATAGACGCGGGCGTAGAACGTGCCCGGCGCGCCCGGTCGCTCGGTGGTCGTGGCGGTGGCCGGCATGATGAAGGTGCCGACGTCGTTCTTGCCTGGGCCCGAGCCCGCTTCCATCACGTAGGATGTCGGCATCTCCGCCCCGGTCGAGGCCTGCCACGAGGCCTTCACGGCGTTCTCGGGGAGCTTGTCGACCACGAGCTGTGCCGGCGCGGTAGGCGCCGCGGCGCAGTCGAACTGGCGCGAGCCCGCCCGCTGTTGTCCGGTGCGCAGGACCCAGAGTCCGATCAGCACGACCGCCGCGATGACGATCACGACCGAGAGAATGCCGTTCTTGTTCATGTGCCCTGGGTCACTCGACAGGCCGCCGCGCGGCCGGGGGTTGCCGCTTCGAGAAGGGGTTGGTCGGGATGCCGGGATTCGAACCCGGGACCTCCTGCACCCCAAGCAGGCGCGCTAGCCAGGCTGCGCTACATCCCGTTGAAGCCGATCTTACCGCTCTTGCTGCCGTCGTGCGCGCCGCGATCCCTTCGCCGCCGGTGCGGGCACTTCGGGGGCCGCTGCCACCAGTTCGAACGGCGTCGGGCTGATGGGCCGCTCCAGCAGGGTCAGCACGCTCTTCAGCCCGTCGCGCACCGAGCGCAGCCGGGTGCGTGTCTGCGAATCGACGAGCGAGTAGTCCTCGATCGTCGATGCTGGCAGGTCGTCGTCGGCGGTCTCGTCCAGCCGGCGCCGCGCGCCAGCGAGCGTAAGACCCTCGACGTAGACCAGCTCACGGAGCCGCAGCACGCGCTCGACATCTGCGCGCCCGTAGATCCGGGGGCCTGCCGCCGTCGCCTGGCCAAGGTCCGGGAACTCCGCCTCCCAGGAACGCAGCACATAAGGCTGCACCTGGGCAATCTGGCAGACGTCCGCAGCTTTGAGGCGCTCGAGTTTCGGAGCCGCCATACACGTCGTTCCGCTCAGCAGGCTCGACCGCGGCCAACCAGCGGAAGTGTGGAGTATAGCACGGGGATCATTGGGATTCCGTGCCCTTTCGAGTGCGCGATCGACGTCGTATGTGGAGCCGGATCGGCGTGCCGGCAAAGCCATATTCCTCGCGCAGCCGGTTGGTCAGGTAGCGGAGGTAGGAGAAATGGAGCTCGGCCGCCACGTTGGTGAACATCACGAACGTGGGCGGCGCCACCCCGGTCTGCGCCGCAAACAGCACGCGCACGGAGCGCTTGCCGGCGGCCACCGGCAGATGCGCCTGCGTGATCGCGCTCACGAAGGTGTTGAGGGCGTGGGTCGGCACGCGCCGGCGCCGTTCAGTGGCCACGCGGTCGACGACCTCGATCAGCTTCGGCGTGCGTTCGCCGGTCAAAGCCGACATGTGCACGATCGGCGCATAGTCCATGAACGGCAGGCGACGCCGCACTTCGGCGTCGGCAGCGACGGCGGCCTCGTGACTGGTGTCCTCGCGCAGATCCCACTTGTTGAGCGCGATCACGATGCCGCGTCCGGCCGCGTCGGCCTCGCCCACGATCGCGGCGTCCTGATCGGTCACGCCGACGCTCGAATCGACGACCAGCACGACCACGTCGGCGGCGGCGATGGCGCGCTTGGCGAGCAGCACGCTGAGCGACTCCACCGCCCCGCCGCGGGCCACGCGGCCGGCTTTGCGAATGCCGGCGGTATCGACGATGCGCACCTTCTTGCGGTGCCAGGTGAAGACCGAGTCGACCGGATCGCGCGTGGTGCCGGGCACCGGCGACACGATCATGCGGTCTTCCTTGAGCAGGCGATTGACGAGCGACGACTTGCCGGCATTGGGACGGCCGACGATGGCCACCGCCAGCTCGCTCGGCGCATGGCCGCCGTGGCGGACTTCCTCGTCGTTCGACTCGTCGTCGTCGGTCGCCACGCCGGCCGGCAGGCGGCTCTTCACCTCGTCGAGCAGGTCGCCGACGCCGCGGCCGTGTTCGGCACTCACCTCGACCACCGGGTCGAAGCCGAGCCGGTAGAGCTCGAGCGCACCGGCAATCGAGCGCTTATCGTCGGTCTTGTTGATCGCGAGCACGACCGGACGGCCGGTGGCCCGCACCGCCTGCGCGATTTCCTGATCCCCTGACACCAGGCCTTCGCGGCCATCGACCACGAAGACCACGAGGTCGGCGGTGGCCAGGGCACGATGACCGGCTTCGACCACCAGCTCGTGGAGCGGATCCTGGCTGCTGCCGAACATGCCGCCCGTGTCGGTGAGCATGAAGCCCCCGTCGGCCACCGGCACTGGCTGGCGCATGGCATCGCGGGTAGTGCCGGCCATGGGGGTCACGATGGCCCGGCGGGTACCGGTCATCCTGTTGAACAGCGTGGACTTGCCGACATTAGGTCGGCCGACCAGCACGACGGTGGGCAGCGCGCGGGGCACGTTGCGCCCAGTGTACGCGCATTTCGGCGCATTTTCGCCTGCGGCCGCCTGGGGCAAAACCAGGCCCTCGCCGGCGTTGACAGCGTAAGTCACTCTATCTATGATAGTTAACGCACTCACGTTCCATCAAAGCACTCGATGATCAAGGTCGACATCGTCAACGAGGTCTCGCGGCTGGCCGAGATCACCAAAGTGAAAGCCGAACTCGCCGTGGATGCGGTGTTCGACGCCATGCGTGTCTCCATGCAGCGCGGCGAACGCATTGAGCTGCGGGGGTTTGGCGTCTTTCAGGTGAAGCCCAGGAAGCGCGGCATCGGGCGCAATCCCCGCACCGGGCGCGAAGTGAAGATCCCACCCGGCCGCACCATCCGCTTCAAGCCCGGCAAGGACCTGCAGAACATCGGCTGACCCGGCTGCCAAGATGACCGCAGACCACGAGCTGCCGGCGCCTCCCTCAGCCCCGGCTCTCTTGCCCGCGCGCCTGCCCGGCGACCGGTTGCGGCTCCATCTGCTGTGCCTGGCAGCCACCGTCGTGGCCACGACCTACTTCGGCGGCTGGCACTACGTGGCCTTCCTCGCCGACTTCGAGTCGTCCCCGGCCGACCCCGGCAGGCTCACCTTCTGGTTGCACGGCCTCTGGTTCAGCCTTTCTGTGCTCGCCATCCTGGGCGCTCACGAATGGGGTCACTATGCGGCCTGCCGGTTCTACAAGGTCGACGCGTCGTTGCCTTTCTTCCTGCCCGCGCCGCTGCCGCTCACCGGCACCTTCGGCGCGTTCATCCGGATTCGCGACGTGATCCCGCACAAGCGGGCGCTCTTCGACATCGGCGCCTCCGGCCCGTTTGCCGGCTTCGTCGTGGCGGTGC
>JBDTWC010000223.1:0-5197 GCA_040006875.1 Acidobacteriota bacterium
TCTCGCCGGCGCGATCCGCGGAGTAGACGTCGAGGTCGCCGTCGTTGTCGTAGTCGACCCAGTTGGTCTGGCGGGCCGAGCGCCCGGGAATCGTGAGGCCGATTTCGGCAGCCACGTCCACGAACTTCTTGCCGCCGTCGTTGCGCAGCACCACCGTGAGCTTGTCGGTGGGCGTGGAACCGCCCAGCAGATCGAGGTCGCCGTCCCCGTCGTAGTCGCCCCAGCTGAGGCCGCGTAATTCGTGGCTGCCAGCTTGCGGCATGCCCACCTGGGCGCCGACGCTCACGAACACTCCCCCGTCGTTGCGATACAGGCGCACCTCGCCCGTGCCGAGCGACACCGCCAGGTCGAGGTCGCCGTCGTTGTCGTAGTCGCCCCACGCGTTCGAGTAGGAGTTGGGGACGGCGAACATCTCGGCCTGCACGGGCGTGAACAGCGGCGCCGCTGCCGGGGTCTGCGTGACCGCCGAGACCGCCAGCACCGACAAAACGGCGCCGACAGCGCAAGCGCACACAACCTTCAAGAACGCACTCGTCATGACTTCAGCTCCGTCATCTCGGACATGTTGGCCTCGCTCCGGGCCCGTGAACCCGGCCCGTCGCATGGTGGCACAGACCCGGACTCAATGGGCGGCAGCCGGTATCCGGAGAGCGGTGAGTCCACAGCGCTCGACCACCGCGCTGAAGCGCGGATCGGCGCGGTACAGATCCCACTTGGCATCAACGGCCAGATAGATCAGGTGCACGTCGCGCGCGGCGCACGCCCGCTCGAGAGACGCGAACATCGCGTCGCGCTCGCCCAGGCCGGCCTGCACCAGCGCCACGGCGTAGGGTGGCACATAGACGTCGCGGCCGCGCTCTTCCAGCTGCCCGAGCACCACTCGGGCTGCCGCGGTTTGCCCAGTCGTTGCCAGAACGTAGCCCTTGAGCGACAGGGCCTTGCTATTGCTGCCAGAGAGCCGGGCGGCGTCTGCCAGCGCCGCCAGCGCCACTTCGGGCTCGCCCAACTGCTGCGCCGCTTGCGCCAGCTGGAGGCTGCCGATCCAGAACGACGGGTCGAGCAGGATGGCGCGCCGGGCGTGCTCGGCGGCGGCGCGGAAATCGCGCCCTTGGAACACCACCTGCGCCGACAGCGCCACACTCAGCGGCTCGAGCGGCTCGAGCTCGCGCGCCCGGCGCATCGCCACCTCCGCGTCCTCCTGGCGGCCGGCCTGCGAGAGCACGTGGCCGAGCAACATCTCGGCCCGGGCGTTGCTCGGATCGAGACGCACGGCGTTGCGCAGGGCCGCTTCGGCGCCGGTTTCGTCCCAGTCGAGCAGCCAGTGCACGTAGCCAACCGCCATCTGCGCTTCGGCCAGCTCCGGGTTGGCAGCCAATGCGTGGGCCGCTGCGTCGCGGGCGGCGGGACCGA
The DNA here is from genome assembly GCA_040006875.1 of Acidobacteriota bacterium. GTDB lineage: Bacteria > Acidobacteriota > Vicinamibacteria > Vicinamibacterales > UBA2999 > CADEFD01. The sequence goes on from JBDTWC010000223.1 coordinate 1,411, forward strand.
TCTCGAGCGCCGGCGCGTCGCCGTTGATTGTGCCCCCGGCCAAGACCAGCGACAGCCCTGCCCACGCCAGCGCGTAGTCCGGGTCGAGCGCGATCGAACGCCGGTAGTGCTGCACAGCCAGAGCGTTGTTGGCAGCGGTGCGGCGGCTCTCGAAGTAACGCGCCCTGAGATAAGCGTCAAACGCGTCGGCGTTCTTGGTTTGGCGGCGAGCCAGGCCGCTGACCACGCCGGGAGCGAGCCGCAGCCGCACCTGCTGCGCGATGGCGGCGCTCAGCTCCTGCTGCAGTCCCAACAGACTCTGCACTTCACGGTCGTAGGTCTGCGACCAGACGTGCTCCTGATCGGGCACGCGGATGAGCGTCGTCGTGACCCGCAGTTGACCGCCCTCGGCCCGCACCGCACTCTCCAGGAGATAGTCGACCGACAGCTCCTGGCCGATCTCGGCCGCCGTCTTGGTCGTGCCCTGATAGTGCAGAGTCCGGCCCTTGACGGTCAGGTGATCCGGATCGATCTGGCCCAGTTGCGCGCTCGTCTCCTCGGTCAGCCCGGCCGCCAGGTAGGCCTGCCCCACGTCGCTGCCCAGATTCTGGAACGGCAGCACGGCGAGCGACACGCGTGTGGCCGAGGCGGCGCCGGTGCTCCAGGTGCGGGCCGCGAAGCCGGCCGCCGCCAGCGCCACCGCCACGACCATAGCGCAGAGCCCTAGCCGGCGGCTCAGCCACGACCTGACCGGCGCCTTCACGGGTCGACCGGGGGCCGGCGGAGACTCAAAGGTCAAGGCGGACACCGGTCGTTCGAGCTGCTCCGCCGGCAGCGCCATGGCCGGCGCATGCGGCACCACGGCGACATCGGCGATGAAGCGGTAGCCCTTGCCGGCGACCGTCTCGATGTAGCTGGGCTCCTCGGCCGAGTCGCGCAGGGCCTGACGCACCTTGCTGATCGCTGTATTGACACCAGTCTCGACGTCGACAAAGACGTCCTTGCCCCACAGCCGGTCGACGATCTCGCCGCGGGAGACGAGCTGGCGCCGGCGCTCGACCAGCAGGATGAGCACATCCATCGCCTGCCGTCCGATCTTGACCGGCCGCCCGAGGCGACGGAGCTCGTAGGCCGCGACGTCCAGCTCGAAGTCGCGGAACCGGAACGTGTCGGACGCTACAGAGGTCGCCATCGGACCTCCCTACGATGTCACAAGTCAAACACCGTCTGTGGTTTGGCGTTACAGGTGAATTCCAGATTCTTTCCAGGCGCGGGCCATGGCCGCGCGCCGGTGCGGTCGCTCACGATGACCACGAACTGGGGGAGCGGCCCGACGTCATGACGACGCCGACCCGCGGCAACCAGAAGGAGAGCGATCATGAGCTGGACCATCTCACGCGTCACCTCGACAGCATTCAACGGATGGCGCGCCGTCGCCGGGTTAATCGTGGCGGTAATGCTGCTGCTGCTCGGCGGCGGAAGCGCCGCGGCACAGTCGACCGATGGTATCGTCGGCACCTGGCTCACCCAAGTGACGCTGCGCAACTGCCAGAGCAACGCACCGCTCGGACCGCCGTTCTTCTCGCTCGTGACCTTCAATGGCGACGGCACCGTGGGCGAGAGTGCGGGCGGCACCACGTTCGCGCCCGGCCAGCGGAGTCCAGGGCACGGCTCGTGGACTCGGGTGGGAGCACAGACCTACGCTCAGAGCATCGTCGCGCTAGTCCTCTTCGACACGCCTGCTGGCTACCCGGTGCCGCCGGGCGGGTTCCTGGCTGGCGGCCAGACCATCACGCACACCGTGACGCTGCTCGACCCGGACCATCTGACCTCGGTCGGCACCAACGCGTTCTACACCTCGACCCTCACGCAGTACCGCACGGGCTGCTCCACGGCCACGGCGCAGAGGTTCCGCTAGGGGCGGCCGCACGGTCGAGGCTGGCGCTGGTCATGCCGCTTCGGCGGCTGACCGCGCCGCCGGGCGGCGGCCGGCGCTCCCGCCGAGGGTCCGCGCTATTCGTAGCGCAGGGCTTCGATCGGATCGAGGCGCGAGGCCCGGAGGGCCGGGATGAACGCGCTCAGCAAGCCCACGGCCATGAGAATACCTGCGCAGACGAGCAGCAGTTCGGCCGACAGCACCAGGTGGATGTCGGCAGAGCGGGTGCGATCGTCGAGCAGTTCTGACAGGAATGGCCGCGGGCTGACCGCCATCACGAGCAGCCACGACACGGCCACGCCCACGGCGCCGCCCGCAAACGCCGTGGCCACGCCCTCGAGCAGGAATTGCAGCAGGATGGCGCCGCGGCGTGCGCCCAGGGCCTTGCGGATGCCGATCTCACGGGTGCGCTCGGTGACCGACACGAACATGATGTTCATCACGCCGATGCCGCCGATGGCGAGCGTGAGCACGCCGATGAAGCCGAGCACGAGCCTCAACCCGAGCGTGATGCTCTGCGTGATTTGCGCCGTCTGCGTCGATCCGAACAGGCGCAGCGCCCGCTCGTCGGTCGGATTGAAGCCCAGGCGCTTGCCCAGCGTCTCCAGCACGTTACGCGTGGCCTGCGCTTCCTTGGAGGGATCGACGGCCTGGTAGACCATCACGGTCGTGTACTGCGTGTTCCAGAGTTGTCCGGCCGTGGTGTAGGGGATGTAGACCGATTCCTTGTCCGAGCCCATGTAGTTCGAGAGCTGCACTTTCTCGCGCTGCACGCCTACCACTTCAAACGTCATGCCGCCGATGCGCAGCCGCTGCCCCACTGGTTCCACATTGGCGAACAGCTTGCGCGCCACCTCGCTGCCGATGAAGACCACGCGGCGCTGCAGCCGCACGTCGTCCTGGTCGGGAAAGCGGCCCGCCTGCACCCATTGACTGCGCATCACGGCGTACTCGGGCGCCACGCCGCGCACCCGGTAGGACCCCTGTTTCGTGCCCCAGGCCATGGGGAACTCGCGAATGAACTCTGGGCTCACGAACTTCACAAACGGCAGGTCGCGCACCGACAGCACGTCGGCCTCGGTCAACTGAACTCGCTTGCCGGCCCGCTCACCCCCGGCCTGCGTCGAGGTCTGGCCGGGCCAAGCGATCACGACGCCGTCGCCGAAGGCGCCGCGAAAGCCGCGCTCGAGCGCCGCCTGGAAGCCGTTGCCGTACGAGAGCAGCATCACGACCGACACGATGCCCCACGAGATGCCGAGCATCGACAGGCCGGCGCGCACCCGGTTGCGCATCAGCCCGATGGCGGCTTCGCGCACGATGTCGCCGAGCAGCGCGCGGCCGGCGGCCGGGCGCGAGGCCGGCGCGCTGAGCGGCAGAACGGTGGCGGAGGCGCGTGAGCTCATGGCCTACATCTCGTAGCGCAACGCCTCGACCGGCGGCAGTTGCGCGGCGCGCCGGGCGGGATAGGTGGAGGTGACGACGCCAATGAGCACGAGCACCACGAGAGCGACGGAGCCCGATTGCCAGGTCATGATCAGGCCCTGGAAGCGGGGCGGCATGGGCAGCGTGTTGACGGCCGCGCACAGCGCCCCGGCGAGCACGAATCCGATGCCGCCGCTCAACATCGTGAGCACGAAGCCTTCGAGGAAGAACTGCCGCTGGATCGTCCTGGTGGTGGCGCCGAGCGCCTTGCGCACGCCGATCTCGCGGGTCCGCTCGCGCACGGCCACGAACATGATGTTCATGACCCCGATCCCGCCAAGGGCCAGGGTGATCACGCCGACGATCGAGAAGAACTGGCGCATCGTGTCGATCATGCGGCCGAACATCAGCGACTCGAGCGAGGTGTCCCACACGCTGATCGCGTCGCGG
>JBDTWC010000224.1:0-5191 GCA_040006875.1 Acidobacteriota bacterium
AGGCCACGCCCGGCTTCTGCGACGACTGCGGGATGCCGTCGATGTCGGAGCCGAGGGCAATCACGGGCTTGCCGCTGCCGAACGAGGCCACCCACGCCGTGGGGATGCCCGACTGACCGCGCGTGATCTTGAAGCCGTTCTTCTCGAGCACGCCAGTGAGGTACTTCGAGGTCTCGACCTCCTGGAAGCCGAGTTCGCCGAAGCTGAACACCGAGTCCACGGCTTCCTGCGCCAGCTTCGCCATGCTGTCCACGTGCTCGGCGACGCCGCGCTTGAGGCCGGCGAGGTTGGCGTCGTCCACGGTGGCGACCGCCGGCTTGGCGGTCGGAGCGGCCGGCTTGGCGCCGGGCGCCTGCGCCCAGACGGGGCTCGCGGCCAGTGCGAGCGCGACGAACGAAATTACACAAGTGCGAATGCGAGTCATGGTGCCGTTCCCTCCAGCAGGCGCCCGCGACCCCGCGAATGCGCGGCGCCGTGGGGCACCAGCGAATTGTACTGGTCCTCGGTGCATCTCTTCGATGGAGAATTCGTGCCCAGTCGTGTCGGAGGGCGAGCGCCCGCCTTCGACCGGGCCAGGCAGCCGGGATATGCTGCACCGCATGCGCCGCCTCGCCTGGCTCGTCACGCTCGTCGGGGTCGCCTCCTTCAGCCTCTCGGCGCCCGATGCGCAGGCGCCGCGGCCCCCGACCGCGCACCTGGTTCCGGCCGCAAAGCTCACGCTGCCCGGTCGCATCGACTCCAACAACCCGTTGGCGTGGCACGAGGCCGACGGCGAGCCGATCCTGACCGCGATCACCTCATGGGGCGGCGTGCCGGAACTGGCGCGCGGCCGCAGCCTCGAGTCGCTGACCGGCGACGGCCCCGCCACGTTCGAGAACCATCCCGGCCACGGCGTGTGGATGGAAGCCGTGATCCCCGACGCGCAAGGTGCGTGGTACGGCTACTACCATCACGAGCGGCCGGCCGACGAATGCGGCAGACCCGATCGGCAACTGCCGCGCATCGGCGCCGCGCGTTCCACCGACCAGGGCCGCACCTGGATCGACCTCGGCATCGTGCTCGACGCGCCCCCCGGGTCGGCGGCCTGCAGTTCCACCGGCCGCTTCGTGCTCGGCGGCGTCGGCGACGTATCGGCCATGCTCGATCACGATGGCCACTACGTCTATTTGTTCTTCAGTCAGTACGAACGCGACCCAGCGGCGCAGGGCGTGGCGGTAGCACGCATGGTGTGGGCCGATCGGGATACGCCCGTAGGGGCGATGGCGGTGTGGAACGACGACGCATGGCTGCCGGCGTCGCCAACCTTCAGTGACGACGATCCGGAGACGCCGACCGGCAGCATTTTCCCCGTCGGCACACCGCTCGTGCGCGCTACGCGCCCCTTCCACGACGGCAACGCCGCGGCCGATGTCTTCTGGGGTCCGGCCGTGCACTGGAACACCTACCTGGAGCAATACGTGATGCTGCTCAACCGCGCCGACAACGAGCAGTTCAAGCAGGAAGGCATCTACGTGTCGTTTGCGCCCGCGCTCGACGATCCTCGGGCCTGGTCTGGGCCGGCCAAGATCATGAACGGCGGCGAGTGGTATCCACAGGCGGTCGGGCTCGAAGCGGGTCAGGGCACGGATCGACTGGCGGGCGCGCGCGCCCGCTTCTTCATCACCGGCACGTCGTCGCACCTGATCGTGTTCGAGCGCTGATCCGCCGGCCGGCCGATCAGGGCTCGAGCGTCGGCTTGTATTCCGGCACGCGGCGCGCCTTGGTCTTCTGCTCGAACGCGTAGCCGTAGGCCAGCAGCTCGCCCTCGCTGTAGGCGCGGCCCATGAACGCCAGGCCCAGCGGCAAGCCGTGGCTGTCGCCCATCGGCACGGTCAGGCTGGGCGTGCCGGCCACCGCGGCGATGCCGTAGCCCGCGCCCACGAAGTGATCGCCGAGCACGTGGTCGGTTGGCCACGTCGGCGCCATCGACGGCGCGATCAGCGCAGCGAGCTTCTGGCCGTCGAGCACGGCCACGAGGCCATCGCGTCCGGCCAGCCGCTTGGCGTCGGCCCTGGCCTTCACGTAGGCCGGCTCGGTCAGCGGCCCCTTGGCCTGGGCCTGCTCGAACAGCTCCTGCCCGAAGAACGGCATGGCCTGCGCTGCATGCGCGCCGTTCCACGCGATGAGCGCCGCCAGCGACTTCTGGGCCGAGGTGCTCTGCGCCAGGTAAGCGTTCAGTCCGTCCTTGAACTCGTAGAGCAGCACGTCGTTCTCGGCATCACCCCACCGGTTGTAGGTGGGCACGCGCACGTCGACCACCGTGGCTCCAGCGGCCTTCAGCGTGGCCACCGCCTTCTCCATCGCCGCATCCACGTCAGGGTGATAGCCCATGGCCTGACGGAGCACGCCGAAGTGCTTGCCGGTGAGCGCATCGGCCCTGAGCTGTGCGGTGTAGTCGGTGGGAATCTGGCCGGCGGCGGCAGCGCCGGCGGGATCGGCCGCGTCGATCGCGGCCAGCGCGGTGAGGAGCATCGCCGCGTCGGTGACCGAGCGCGCCATCGGGCCGGCCGTGTCCTGCGACACCGAGATCGGGATGATGCCGCTGCGGCTCACGAGCCCTACCGTGGGCTTGAGGCCGACCAGGCCGCTCACCGACGCCGGGCACAGGATGCTGCCGTCGGTTTCGGTGCCAATGCCGACCGCTGCGAGACTGGCCGCGATCGAGGTGCCCGTGCCCGCGCTCGACCCGCACGGATTGCGGTCGAGCACGTAGGCGTTCTTGGTCTGGCCGCCGCGCGAGCTCCATCCTGAACTGGAGCGCGTCGAGCGGAAGTTCGCCCACTCGCTGAGGTTAGTCTTGCCGAGGACAACGGCGCCAGCGGCCCGCAGCCGGGCCACGAGGAACGCGTCCTTGGCCGGGTGGTTGTCGGCCAGTGCCAGCGAGCCGGCCGAGTTCACCATGCCCACCGCGTCGATGTTGTCCTTGAGCAGCACCGGGATGCCGTGCAGCGGCCCGCGCACCTTGCCCGCCGCGCGTTCGGCATCGAGCGTCGCCGCTTCAGCCGCGGCGGCCGCATTCACTTCGATCACGGAGTTGAGGGTCGGGCCGGCCTGGTCGATGGCCGCGATGCGCGCCAAATAGGCCTCGGTGAGCGCTTTCGCCGTGAGCGTGCCCGCGTCCATCCGCGCGCGCGCCTCGGCCGCACTGAGCTCGACCACGTCCAGCGCCGGAGCGGACAGGGTGGCGGCGGCCGGCGGCGCCTGTGGTGGCGCCGCGCTACAGGCCACGGGTGCGGCCACGGTCAGGACGAGAGCGAGATGACGGAGATTCATACGATCGACAACTCCAGGAAGCAGACACGCCAGTGTATCCCCGCTGCTTGCGGCAACGGCCTGCCGCTAAGATCGGAGGGTCCCGTGATCACCTCGCCCGATCCGTTCGTCCCTCATCCGGCCCTCGCCGGTGGTCACCGCATGACCCTGGCGGCGTGGGCCCGGCCGCGGCACTTCCCGCGGCTCCCGCCGCCGGAGGCGCGTCTCTTCCAGACGGCGCCCGACACACGGGTGCTCGGCCATGGCCACTGGCAGACGGAGCCGCGCGGGCGGCTCACGCTGATCCTGCTGCACGGGCTCGAGGGGTCGAGCGCCAGTCACTACATGTGCGGAATGGCCGAGAAGGCGTGGGCGCGTGGCTGCAACGTGGTGCGCCTCAACCAGCGCAATTGCGGCGGCACCGAGCACCTGACGCCCGGCCTCTATCACTCCGGCCTCACCGCCGATCCGCTCGCCGTGATGCGCTTACTGGCATCCGAAGAGCTCGGTCCCTTCGCGCTTGCGGGCTACTCGCTCGGCGGCAACATCGCGTTGAAGCTCGCCGGCGAACTCGTCGCCGATGACGCGACCCGTACGGTCGCGGTGGCCGCTGTGTCGCCGCCAATCGAGCTGGCCGACTGCGTGGCTGCGCTCGAGCGTCCGGCCAACGCCGCCTACCACTGGAACTTCCTGTTCGGCCTGCGTGGCCGCCTGACGCGCAAGGCGCGCCTCTTCCCCGGCGTCTACAGCACCGCGCCGCTGGCGCGCGTGCGCAGCGTGCGTCAGTTCGACGATCTCTACACCGCGCCGCACAACGGCTTTGCCGGCGCCGCCGACTACTACCATCGCGCCAGCGCGCGGCGCGTGCTGCACCAGCTCGCCGTGCCGGCGCTGCTCATCACCGCCGCCGACGATCCGTTCGTGCCACCCGCTGCGGCCAGCGATCCCGCACTCGATCGGATCGCGCTGCTGTCGCGCATCATCACCGCCCACGGCGGGCACTGCGGGTTCATCGGACGCGCGTCACACGACGGCGACGGCTACTGGGCCGAACGGCGGGTGATCGACTTCATCGTCGGCGCGTACGCGGCCACGCGCGGCCGCAGCTAGGCCAGTCGGAGCGAGCTCAGCCTTGCGCGAGCAACTCGATCATGCGCTGGCCGAAGGCCGCGCCCTTGCCTGCATCCTCGTGCTTGAAATACACGAACACGTCGCGGCAGCGGCTCGACAGCTCCTGCGCCAGCGCCGTCCACTTGCGGATCGCACCGTCGTCGTAGCCTTCGTCGCGGAGCCGCAGATACGCGAAGTCGGCGGTGGCAACCACCGGTACGGAGCGCTCTTCGGTGTCAGCCACGCACAGCGCGAAGTTGCGGGCGCGGAGCCGCGCGTAGACTTCCTCGTCGAGCCACGAGTCGTGGCGGAACTCGAAGGCCGCCGGTACGGCGTCGGGCACGGTGGCCAGGAAGGCGTCGAAGCGCTCGAGATCGCACTTGAGGTTGGGTGGGGTCTGGAAGAGCAGCGCCCCGAGCTGCGGACCGAGCTCGCGCGCGATCGCCACGAAGAAGGCCACCGAGTCGCCCACGTCGTTCAGGCGCTTGTCGTGAGTGATGCGGCGATTGGCCTTGAGGGTGAAACGGAAGGTCGACGGAACCTGCGCCGCCCAACCGGCCACGTTCTTCGACGTGGGCATGCGGTAGAAGGTCGCGTTGATTTCGACCGAGGGGAAACGCTCAGCGTAGAAGGGCAGCATCTTGGCCACAGGCAGTTCCTGCGGGTAGAAGCTGCCCTTCCATTCCGGGTAGTTATAGCCGGACGTGCCGACGAGAATCACAGGGATCCTCGTGAACGTCGTCGCGGCCTACCAGCGCGGCTCGCGCCGGCCGCCACCACCACCACCACC
>JBDTWC010000225.1:0-5189 GCA_040006875.1 Acidobacteriota bacterium
AAGAGCGTGGTCTTGCCGGTGTTGGGATTGCCGATGAGAGCGATGCGCCGCACGGCGCGGGCGGTGATCCGGGACTCGGCGCCAGACGATACGACGGCCGTGGACATCGCGGACTAACTGCCGGAATCGGCCTCGGGCACGACGAACAGGCAACGCGCCACCGAGTTCGACAGGCCGATGCGCGTGGACCGCACGCGCACGATACACGGGTCGCCGGCCTTGCAGATCTTCAGCACGCACGCATCGGTGACGCCCAGCGAGCGGAGCATCGAGCGCGACTCGACATCGCGCACCTCACTGAGCGTGGCCACGCCCCCGACCGGCACCGTGCTGAGCGGCACGGCAGACGGGCCTGGGTCGGACTGGATGAGCGGCGTGACCGGGGGCGTCAGGGGCAACATGATGAGAACGTCCCTATTCTACCCATCCTGAGACCTGATCTCATAATTGCCTGAACGAAGAGTTTGCCCCGCTCCGGCCAGCCCCGTGGCCAGACTTCACATTTTTGCCAGAAATTCACACTACGCCGGCGCGCACGAGGGCCTTGGCTCGGGCCACGGCGCGCGCCCGCACGCCGGCCGGCAGCTGCCGGCAGCCCGCGGAACGGCATGCCTCCAGCATCGCTCGCAGCCGTCGGGCTCTGGACCTACACGAGGGGCAGGTTGCCGTGTGGCGGGCCACCGCGCGGGCACGGGCGGCGGGCAGCTCGCCGTCGAGATACGCCCACAGCTCCGCGCCGCGAGCGCACGGCGCGGACTCGGGCAGGGCGCGGGTCGGGGCAGGCGCCGCCGCTGTCGCACCGTGGGTCGCACGCTTCCGCGCCGTCATCGTGTCGAGGCCTCCAGCGCGGTCTGCAGGGCCTTGCGTGCCCGCCGCAGCCTCGTCTTCACATTGTCTTCAGAGATGCCCATGGCGTGCGCCACGTCGCGGGTCGAGAGCCCCTGCATCTCGCGGAGGAAGACGACGGCGCGGTGCGACGGCGGCAATTGCTGGAGGGCGCCGTTCAGCCGCTGCCGCAATCCCGAATTGGCGGCGAGCTGTTCCGGGTCCCGGCCAGGGTCGGGAGGATCGAGCCGCGTGGCGTCGGCGCCGCTGCGAGGCGAGGAATCCAGCGACTCCAGGCGCTTGGGCTCGTGAGCCCGCCGGCGGCGGTTCATCAGACAGGCGTTCTTCACCGTGCGATGCAGCCAGGGCCGGAACGCCTCGGGCTCGCGGATGCTCGAGGTGTAGCGATAGGTCTTGATCAGGGCTTCCTGCATGGCGTCTTCCGCGTCGTCGGCGTGGCCGCAGACCGCCACGCTGAATCGCCACGCCACCTCCTGCACGCGGGTGAGGAGCCGCTCCATCGCCTGAGGATCGCCGCCCGAAGCCGCCCGAACCAGCTCAGCATAGACGTCGGGCGACAGCGCCACGGGCGTCACGGCGGACACCCGGGATCGGGGCGGGCCCGCGGTCTGCCCTCGAGTCTTCGGTGTCACCTTTCGCACGTTCCTGAATCTCTCTGGGCAGGATGATGCGCAGGATGATACGACGGCTTTTGATTTCTGCGTTGGTGCTCGCAGCCTCGCCGATGTCCGCGTGGGCCCAATCGCGGCTCACCCTCACCGAAGCCGTGACCCGGGCGCGGGCGCAGAACCTCGACGTCAGGTCGGCTGAACTGGCGGAACGCCAGGCCGTCTCGCGACTGTTGCAGGCCCGCGCGGGCTACTTGCCGAGCGTGGACGTGACCGAAAGCTGGCAACGCGGCAATCAGCCGGTCTACGTGTTCAGCTCGCTGCTGGCGCAGCGCCAGTTCGCGGCCTCGAACTTCGTCATCGACGCGCTCAATCGCCCCCAGGCCGTCGGCAACTTTCGCGCCGCCGTCACCCTCGACCAGGCGATCTTCGACCCGGCGATCACGGCGGGCGTTCGGGCCGCGAGCGTGGGACGCGAGGCTGCGGCCATCGCGCGCGCGGTGGTGAGCCAGGGCCTCGGCGTGACCGTGACGGGCGCGTATGGCGCCGTGCTGTCGGCAGAAGCCGCCACTCGGGCCGCCACCGCCGCCGTCGAGGCGGCCACGGTCGACCTCGAGCTGGCGCGCAACCGCCGGGATGCCGGAATGGTCACCGACGCCGACGTGCTCCAGATTCAGGTCTACCTGGCACGGAGTCACGAACAGGAGATTCGGGGCCGCGCCGACGTCACCGTGGCGCGGGCCCGCCTGAATCTGCTTCTCGGCGAGCCGCTCGACACGGCGTTCACGCTCGACGACGCGCCCGAGCCAGCGGCGCTCACCGACATGACGATACAGACGCTCGAGACGTCGGCGCTGGCCGAGCGGCCGGAACTGAAATTGTCGGCCCTGCAAGAGCAGCTCGCCGCCGCAGGGGTTGACGCCGCCCGGGCGGCCTTCTTGCCCCGGGTGTCGGCGCAGGCGGCGTGGGAGGCCAACGGCGGCACGATTGGCTCGCGCGCGTCGAGCTGGGTGGTAGGCGCTGTGCTGCGCGTGAATGTATTCCGAGGCCTGGCCGACCGCGCCAAGCTGGCCGAGGCGCGCGACGTGCAGTCGCAGCGCGCGCTCGATCGCGAGAAAGCGGAAGCGTCGGCCCGTCTCGAGGTGCGCGAGGCCCTCGCCCGGCTTGATGCCGCCCGCGCGGCCGATGCCGCGGGCCGCGTGGCCGTCGAGCAGGCACGCGAAAGCCACCGCATCATCCGCGACCGCTACGAAGGAGGCCTGGCCGACGTGTCGGCCCTGCTGCAAGCCGCGGAAGCCGTCCAGCAGGCGAACGCACGGCAGGCCGCCGCCCGCGTTGAAGTGGTGGTCGCGGCGGCGACGTTGAAGAGAGCAGCAGGCACGCAATGACCGAGTTCACTCCCCCGATGCGATCGCTTGCCGCTGCCCTGGTCGCGGCCGCGGTCACGGTCTCGTGCTCGAGCGCGCCGCCGGCGGCGACGACCCCTGACGGTGCAACGCCAATTGCGGTGCGCGTGGCCACGGTCACCCAAGGCGACGTGGCCGGCGCCACCGAAGCCGGCGGCGTCGTGCAGGCGCGAACCACCGCCACGCTGGCCGCGCAGGTACTCGCACCCGTGGCGGCGGTGCTGGTCGCGCCGGGCGACCGCGTGCGAACCGGCCAGCTGCTCGTGGAACTCGACGGCCGCGACCTCGAGGCGAGCGCTCGCAGCGCCGTCGCCGGCGCCGCGCAAGCGAGAGACGGCGCCGTGGCTGCCGCCGCCGACGAGCGCGCGGCGCAAGCCGCGTTGACCCTGGCGCGCGCCAATCATGGCCGCATCGTGGGGCTCAGCGCCAAACGCTCGGCCACCGCCCAGGAACTCGATGAAGCCGCCGCGGCCCTGGCCGCGGCCGACGCCCGCGCCGCCGGCGCCGCCGCGCGCGTGCAAGAGGCCAACTCGGGCATCACGCGCGCCACGGCGGCCAGTGACGCCGCAAGCGCCACGGCGTCGTTCCTGCGCATCACCGCGCCCTTTGACGGTGTGATCACCGAAAAGATGGTCGAGCCCGGCAACATGGCCACGCCCGGCATGCCGCTGCTGCGCGTCGAAGACACCCGGGGCTTCCGGCTCGAGGTGCGCGTGGACGAATCGCGCGCCGCGAGCATCAGAATGGGCGGCGCGGTGGACGTCGTTCTCGACGGCGCCGATGGCCGGACGGTCACCCTGGCCGGAGTCGTGGCCGAGATCAGTCGCGCTCTCGACGCGGGCGCTCGCTCGTTCCTCGTGAAGGTCACGCTGCCCGTTACGCCTGACCTGCGGTCGGGCGCGTTCGGACGCGCACGTTTTCCGGATGCCGCCCGCACGGCCCTCACGATACCGGCCGAAGCGATCGTGCAGCAGGGTCAGGTGAGTGCCGTGTTCGTGGCCAACGACGGCGTGGCGCGCCTGCGGCTCGTGCGCATGCGCGGCACCGAAGTGGAGGCGGGACTCAGCGCCGGCGAGATCGTGATCCTCGCACCGCCGCCAGGGCTCACCGACGGACGGCGCATCACCGCCGAGGGCGCGCGATGAGCACGTCCTACGGCGCGGCCGGCCGCCTGGCCGCCGCGTTCATCAACTCGAAGCTCACCCCGCTCGTGATCGTGGCGTCGCTGGCCCTGGGCGCCATGGCGGTGGTGGCCCTGCCGCGCGAGGAAGAGCCGCAGATCATCGTGCCGATGGTGGACGTGTTCGTGCGGATGCCCGGCGCCACGCCGCAAGACGTCGAGCAGCGGGTCACCAGGCCGATGGAGCGGCTGCTGTGGGAAGTGCCCGGCGTGGAATACGTCTACTCGACGTCGAGCCCTGGTCAGTCGATGGTGGTTGTGCGGTTCCGCGTGGGCGAGCCGGAAGAGGCGGCGCTCGTGCGGCTGAATCAGAAGCTCGCCGCGAACCTCGACCTGGTGCCCCCGGGCGCGACGGCACCGCTCGTGAAGCCGCGCTCGATCGACGACGTGCCGATCCTGGCCGTCACCCTCTCGTCCACGCGTTACGGCGACGACCAGCTGCGCGCCCTCGCCGCGCAAGTTCGCGACGCGATCGCGGAAGTGCAGCACGTGTCCGAGGTGACGCTGATCGGCGGGCGGCCGCGCCAACTGGCGGTCACGATCGATCCCGCACGCCTCGCGGCACTCGGTCTCGATCCGCTGGCCGTGCGCCAGGCGCTCATGCGCGCCAACATCGTGCGGGCGTCGAGCGGACCGGTATCCGGGGGCGCCATCAGAGGCATCGACACGGGCCTGCGGCTGACCAGTGCCGACGACGTCGGCCGGGTGGTCGTAGCGTCGCGAGCCGGGCGGCCGGTGCTCGTGCGCGACGTGGCGCAGGTGAATGACGGCGACGCGGAACCCAGATCCTACGTGCGGTTCCAGGCCCGGGGAGAGGGTGTGACGCCGGCGGTGACGATCAGCGTGGCCAAGCGCAAGGGCACCAACGCCATCGACGTCGGGCACCGGGTGGCGGCCAAGGTAGAGACGTTGAAGGGCACGCTGATCCCCGATGACGTCAGGGTCACCCTCACGCGCGACTACGGCGAGACGGCGGCCGAGAAAAGCAACGAGCTGCTGTGGCACATGCTGCTGGCCGTGTTGTCGGTGTCGGCGCTCATCTGGGTGGTCCTCGGCCGGCGCGAGGCCGCCGTGGTACTCACCGCCATTCCGGTGACGCTGGCGCTCACGCTGTTCATGTTCTTCCTCTACGGCTACACGCTGAACCGC
>JBDTWC010000226.1:0-5182 GCA_040006875.1 Acidobacteriota bacterium
CCCTTCGCGCCGATGATCACCCAGCGCTGATCGACCAGCGCCTGGTCGAGCCATCCGCCCAGCATCTGCATGGTCAGCAGACCCCTGGGCGTGATCCGGCGCACCATGCCGCCCAGTTCGTCCATGTGCGCGTCGACCATGATGCGCGGGCCGGTCGTGCCCTGGGTGGCGAGGATCGAGCCCATGCCGTCGAAGGTGATCGACGAGGCGAACGGCCGCATCTGCTCGACCATCACCTTGCGAATCGGCTCTTCAAAGCCGGGGGCGCCGGCCGTGTTCGAGAGCAGCCGCAGCAGGTCGATGGTGCGATCCTGGGCGCCGGTGGGGACGCCGACGACGACGATCGCCGCCGCGATGAGCGTGATTCGCAGACGTGTCATGGAAGCCTCCAGCGGCGGGCCGCCGCGCGTGCGGAAGTCTAGCATCCGCCTCGGAGGATACCGATCCGAGGCGCGCGGTTGGTGCTTGACCGCGCCCTTCTGGGGGTGGTCAGATTCGCCGATGTCCACCCGAGCCGTTGCCGCCGTGTGTGCGCTGTGCCTGGCTGCCGTGTTGACCGTGCGCGCCGCGGGACCGCCGTCGGATCCGGGGCCCGGCTTCGACACCTCGGCCGCAGCCCGTTATCTGGATGCCCGCATGGACCTGTGGTGGACCAAGGCCAAGCCGCTCAAGAGCGGCGACGCCCAGACCAAGTGCCTGTCGTGCCACACCGCCGTGCCCTACGCGCTGGCCCGGCCGGCGCTGCGCAAGGCGATGGGCGTCACCGCGCCTACGGTCAACGAAGACGCGATTCTCGACACCGTGCGCACGCGCCTCGCCCATCTCGACGACGAGCAGCCGTTCTACGATCACACCGAGGCGAAGAAGGTCGAGTCGCGCGGCGTCGAAGCGGTGCTGAACGCGTTCCTGCTCACGAGCCACGACACAGGCACCGGGGCCACGACGCCTGATCCGCTTACCCAGAAGGCCGTGGCGCGTCTGTGGAGCGTGCAGCGTGCCGATGGCGCCTTCGACTGGCTCGACTTCGGCCTCGAGCCCTACGAAACCGGCGACGCGGTGTTCCACGGCGCCACCCTGGCGGCGCTGACGGCCGGTTCGCTCACCGGCGCTGCCGCCGGCGGCGACGCGGCGGGCCTGGCCGGCGTCGAGCGGCTGCGCGGCTATTTGCGCGCCAACCTCGGCGCGCAGCGCCTGTTCAATCGCGCCTGGGCACTGCTCGCGTCGTCGCGTCTCACGGGCGTGCTCGCGCCAGCCGATCGCGACGGCATCGTGCGCGCCCTCGAGGCGGCCCAGCGGCCCGACGGCGGCTGGGCGCTCGCCGACCTCGGGGAGTGGCGCTGGAGCAAGACCGCCGCGCCCTATGCCGCGCCGGGCCCGACCGACGCGGCGCTGGTCAGCGCGTCCGACGGCTATGCCACCGGGCTCGTCGTCTACGCCATGAAGCAAGCGGGAGTTCCCGCCACCCGGCCGGCCGTGCAGCGGGGGACGGCGTGGCTGCGCGGACACCAGCAGGCACTCCGGGCCGGCGACGACGCATGGGCCCCGTGGCGCGCGCACTCGCTCAACTTCGACCGCGAGCACGGCGGCGACAAGGGTGAGCCGTGGCGACGGATGTTCATGTCCGACCTGGCCACCGCGTTTGCGGTGCTCGCCCTGCTGTAGCCCGGGAACAGCCCGGATCGCCGTCTGACAGGGATGTAATCGACCCGACACGCGCCCGACAGGCGCGCCTCCCTAGGATGCAAGTCATGGTGCTGCTCGCAGCGCCGTTCCGGGAGGTGGTCGTGAGCGTCGTCGACAATGTATTGATGCGCGCGGGTCCGGTCGATGCGGGCCTGGTCGACAGCGCTGCCCTGATGGCGGGCGTGCTCGACCTGTTCGCGGCCGACGCGTCGAGCCGGTCCTTCGGCGCGGTCCTCGGGCGCTTCGAACGGGCCGGCCTGGCCCAGATCGCCGCCTCCTGGGTGAGCACGGCCGGAAACCTGCCCATCACACCGACGCAGATGGAACGCGGGCTCGGCGCCGATCTACTGGGTGCGCTCGCGGCCGCCACCGGCGTGCCCCGCGCCACGGTCGCCGGCATCCTGTGCACGGTGCTGCCCGACGTGATCAATCGCCTGACCCCGGAGGGCGAGATGCCGGTCACGCGGGCGCGTGACCGCTACCGCACGGGCGGGAAAGCCGCGGCCATCGCGTGACTTCCGATCTGCCCGCGCCCGCACCTGCAGCCGCACCGGACTCTGGGTCCGGCCACCCGCGCGCCGGGTCGTCGTCGGTCGACTACTCCCACAACGTGCGCCAACACGCCGCCACGGTGAACGCCGCGGCGGTGGCCGGGATCGTGAAGTACCTCGGCTTCTCGCTGCGGCGCGCTGATTCCGCCACCGTGGCCGCCAGCGATCCGGTCGAGCTGCGCCGGCTGCGGGAAAGCTTCTTGAAGCGTCGCCTGCGCCTCACCGACGGTGACGACGAACTCGACCGCGCGCTCCACGAAGTGATGGACCGCCTGTCGCGCGATGACGCCAGGAGCCGCGTGACTGTATGCTACCTGCTGGCTGAGCGCTTCGGCAAGCTCGAGCTCTTTCTCTAGATTCATCGCCGCTACGGGCGCCCGCGGGGCGCTAAAGGAGACGTCATGTGGACCGCCATCGCTCGATACGGCGCCCGGGTGCTGCCTGAAACGCAGCCCATCCTGGCGGCGGCGGCTCAGCGCGGTCAACTCGTGCGCGGTCCGCACATCGAGGCCTTCGAGAAGGCTTTTGCCGCCCGGGTCGGGGCGCCCTCGGCGCGCGCCGTCTCCTACGGCCGCATGGCGTTCTATCACCTGCTGAAGGCGTTCGACCTGCCGCGGGGATCCGAGATCGTGTTCCCGGCGCTGACCTTCTGGGTGGTGCCGGAACTGGCCCGCGCCGCCGGCCTCGTGCCGGTCTTCGCCGACGTCGACCCCGAGACGTTCACGCTCGACCCCGAGTCGCTGGCGCACGTCATCACCGAGCGCACGCGGGCGGTAGTGCCGACGCATCTCTGGGGCCTGCCGTGCGACATGGATCCGATCATGGCCATTGCCCGCCAGCATGGGCTGATCGTGATCGAAGACTGCGCGCATGCCCTCGGCGCCGACTACCGCGGCCAGCCGGTGGGCACGATCGGCGACGCCGGCTTCTTCAGCCTGCAGACGCTGAAGCCGCTCAACACGCACGGCGGCGGCATGGCCGTGGCCCGCGATCCCCGCCTCATGCGCCGGGTGTCGGCGCGCATCGACGCCCTGCCCCCGCCGTCGCCGGCCGGACTTGCCAAGCGCCTGCGCTTCGGGCGGCTGCAGCGCAACATCATTCGCAAGGGGCCGTTCACGTGCACGCTGTGGCCGCTGATGTGGCTGGCTTCGTGGCCGCGCCTCAATGTGGACGTCTACCTGTGGGAGAAGATCCGTCCTCTCGATCCGCTGCCGCCCGACTACCTCGAGCGCTACAGCAACGCGCAGGCCGCGCTCGGGCTGGCCGCGCTCGACCACCTCGATCGATGGACGCGCGCCACGCAGGCCCATGCGGCCCGGCTCGACGGGCGCCTGGCCGGTGAGCCCGGCGTGCGCCGTCCGGCGCGGCCGAACAACCGCACCCACGTCTTCTACCAGTACTGCGCCTACGTCACCGACCGCGACACCGTGGCCCGCCGGGCCCTGCGTCGCGGCGTCGACATCGAGACCCTACACGTCGACGTGTGCACGCGGCTGCCGCTCTTTGCCGAGTGTCCGCGCGATGCCTGCACCGGCGCGGAGCGCGCGGCCGATGCGGTGCAGTTGCCGGTCTACGAGTCGCTCACCGATCACGACATCGACCGAGTTGGCGACGTGATCGCGGCCGCGACGCGCGCGCCGGCCGGCGCCCCGATCCACACCCACCGGCCACAGGGACGGATCTCATGACGGTGGCCGCGACCGCGCCCTACTTCGGCGTGCTCGTGGCTGCGGCCGTGGAAGGTGAAGTGGTGTTTGTGGGCGCCTCGGCGCTGGTCGCGTTCGGCTGTCTGCACCCGCTCGGCGTGATGCTGTCGGGTGCGCTCGGCGCGGCGATCGGCGATCAGTTCATGTTCTTCGCGGCCCGCGCCGGCGTGAGCCGCTGGCTGTCGCGCTCCGATCGACCGCGCTCGGGCCTGCTGGCCTGGGTCCAGGGCCATCAGCTGATGGCTGCCTTCGCGGTGCGCTTCGCGCCGGGCCTGCGTCTCACGCTCACGGCGTTGTGCGTGGCGGCCGGGGTGTCGCCGCGCCGCTTCTGCATCGCAAACGGCGTGTCGTCGCTGCTGTGGGCCGCGGTCGTGATGGGCGCGGTGGCCTACGGCGGACCGTGGCTGCTCGGCGAGGCGGGTCTGGGCCCGCGCTTCTCGGCCGTGGTCGTGGCCGTGTCGGCGCTGGCCGTGCTGGCCACGCTCACGCCGTGGCTGCGCCGCGTGCTCGAGCAGACCGGTGGCGCCGCGGCCCGGAAGGCCGTGGTGGAGCCCTGACCTTGACCGCGAACGGGCTCGCAAACGACGATGTCGCGGTGCGCATCCTCGTCGTCGAAGACGATCCCAGCATCGCCGAGTTCGTCGCGGCCGGTTTGCGTCAGGAAGGATATGCGGTGGACGTGGCTCGCGACGGCGTCGACGGCCTGGCTTTGGCCCGCGAGCAGCCCTTCGATGCCGCCATCGTCGACGTGATGCTGCCGAAGCTCGATGGCCTGAGCCTGGTGGCAGCCCTGCGGCGTGCCAGCGTGATGACGCCGGTGCTCTTCCTGAGCGCCCGACACACCGTCGACGACCGCGTGAAGGGGCTGCAGACCGGCGGCGACGACTACCTCACCAAGCCGTTCGCCTTCCAGGAGCTGGTGGCGCGCATCCAGGCACTCACGCGTCGCGGCCAGCTGCCGATCGAGTCGCCGGAGCTGGCGGTCGGCGATCTGCGGCTCGATCGCCTGACCCGCAAGGCCAACCGCGGCGGCGCGCCGATCGAACTCAGGCCGCGTGAGTACGCGTTGCTCGAGTATCTGATGCGGCATCCCGGCAAGGTCGTGTCGAAGGCCATGATCGTGTCGCACGTGTGGGACTACAGCTTCGACACGGGCACCAATGCCGTCGACGTGCTCGTGCACCGGTTGCGCGACAAGATCGACAAGGACTTCGAGCCGAAGCTCCTGCACACGGTGCGCGG
>JBDTWC010000227.1:0-5172 GCA_040006875.1 Acidobacteriota bacterium
CGATCTGGAACTCGCGCAGCGTGCGGATGAGCCACGGCCCCATCACGAGCGAGATGACCAGCGCCGAGATGCTCGCCGCCGCGGTGCGGAACGTGATGTAACGGGTGACGTTCAACACGCCAATCTGCGGCGCCAGCGAGAAGAGGAGGTGATATAGCATCACGCCCCTCCAGTCATGAGGTGGGCCACGACCCGGTCGGTAGCGATGCCGCGCGAGCCCTTGACGAGCAGGAGATCGCCGGCGCCGAGTTCGGCGCCGATGAGCGCGGCGGCGGCATCGCTGGTCGCCACATGCGTGACCGCGCCCGCGTCGAGGCCGTACCCTACCGCGGCTTGACCCAGGCGCCGTGCCGCCTCGCCGCCGACGGTGACGAGCCGTTCGATGCCGGCCGCGGCTACGGCGCGGCCGCACTCTTCGTGCAGGCGCACCGACTGAACGCCCAGTTCCAGCATCTCGCCGATGACCGCCATGCGCCGTCCGGCGGGATGACTGGCTGCCAGCACCTCGAGTGATCGGGCCAGCGCCGCTGGACTCGAGTTATAGGTGTCGTCGAGCACGGTGGCGCCGCTGGCCGTGCGCAGCCGGGCGCCGCGATGGGCGGCCGGCACGAGCGCGGTCAGACGGTCGGCGATCGCGTCGAGGGCCACGCCCAGCTCGACGCCGACGGCGGTGGCCGCGAGCGCGTTCAGCAGATGACCGCGTCCCGGCAGCGCAATCGACAGGGCCATGGCCCCGGCGGGCGTGTGCACCGTGGCGCCGGTGCCGAACACGCCGCGGTCGTCGATGTCCGCCGCGCGTACGTCGGCGCGGGCGTCGACCCCGAAGGTCACGACCCGGCCGGGGAACGAGCCCGCGTGCGCCATCACCAGCGGGTCATCGGCGTTGCACACGAGCAGCGTGTCGGCCGTGGCCTGCTCGAGGATCTCGGCCTTGGCATCGGCAATGGCGGCGCGGCTTCCGAAGTGGCCGATGTGCGCGTCGCCGACGTTGGTCCAGACCCGCACGTCGGGCTCGGCGATCCCGACCAGCACGCGGATCTCACCGGCGTGGTTCATGCCCAGTTCCATCACGGCCACGTCGGGGCAGTCGCGCATCTCGACCAGGGAGAGCGGCAGGCCGAGATGGTTGTTCAGGTTGCCGCGATTCTTGACCACGCGGTAGCGGGCGCCGAGCACGGCCGCGATTGCGTCCTTGGTGGTGGTCTTGCCGGCGCTGCCGGTAATGGCCACGACGCGCGCGCCCGAGGCGCGCCGCACCGCGCGACCAAGATCCTGCAGCGCGCGCAGCGTGTCGGGCACTTCGACCACGACGACAGCGGCGCGGTCCCGGGCTACCTCGACGGGCCGCTGCACGACCACGCCGGCGGCGCCGCGGGCCAGGGCCGCCGGCACGAAGTCGTGCCCATCGCGCGCCGCCACGATCGCGAAGAACAGCTCGCCTGGCGCGATCGCGCGCGAGTCGATCGACACCGGTCCCAGTCGCACGCTGGGCGGTCCGGCCAGGAGGCGGCCGCCGAGCGCCGCCGCCAGATCCGCGGCCGAGTAGGTGCCGTGATCGAGGTGCATGCTAGGCCGACCTCGCATGGCGGCGGGCCAGGGCCGCCTTGGCCACTTCGGCGTCGTCGAACGGGAGCACGCGGGTGCCGATGTGCTGGGTCTTCTCGTGGCCCTTGCCCGCGACGAGCACGAGGTCGCCAGCCCGGGCCGAGGTGACCGCCTTCTCGATGGCGGCCGCGCGATCGACTACGGCGGTGACGTCGGGAGTACGGCCCGACGCCGCCTCTCCGGCCGGGATGCCGCGCCGGATCTCTTCGATGATCGCGGCCGGGTCTTCGCTGCGCGGGTTGTCCGAGGTCAGCACGACGACGTCGCTCAGGCGCGCCGCCACCATCCCCATCAGGGGACGCTTGGTGCGATCGCGATCGCCGCCGCAGCCGAACACGGTCACGACGCGGCCCCGGGTCAGCGGCCGGGCCGTCTCGATCAGGTTGCGGAGCGCGTCGTCGGTGTGCGCGTAGTCCACGACCACCGTGATGTCGTCGCCAGGAGCCGAGACCAGCTCGAACCGTCCGGGCACGCCGGCCAGGCGCGCCAGTCCGTCGCTGATCGCCTGACCGGGCACGCCGAGCGCGCTGGCTGTAGCGGTGGCGGCAAGCAGGTTGTAGACGTTGGGCCGGCCGACCAGCGTCGACACGATCTGCACCGGGCCGCCGGGCGTGGTGGCGCGGAAGCGCACGCCGTGCAGATCCATCGACAGATCTTCCGGACGCACGTCGGCGGGACGGTGCATTCCGTAGGTCAGCGAGTTGGCGCACACGCCGACCAGCGCGGCGGCGCGCGGGTCGTCGGCGTTGATCACGCCCGGCGCCGTCGGCTCGAGCATCTCGAACAGGCGCCGCTTGGCCGCGAAGTACTGCTCCATGTCGGCATGGAAGTCGAGATGGTCGCGGGTCAGGTTGGTGAAGATCGCCGCGGCGAAGCGCATCCCGTCGACCCGCTTGAGGGCGAGGGCGTGCGACGACACCTCCATCACGCAGGAGCGATTGCCGGCCGCGATCATCGCCCTCAGCAGCCCCTGCACCTCGGGTGCCTCGGGCGTGGTGCGCGAGGCCTCATGCGACTGCTGCCCGACCTTGTATTGCACGGTGCCGAGCACGCCCGCCGACCGGCCGGCGGCATCGAGCACCGACGCGAGCAGGTAGGCGGTCGTGGTCTTGCCGTTGGTGCCGGTGACGCCGACCACGGGAATCTCGCGGCTCGGGTGGCCGTGCACGGCCGCGCCGAGCAGCGCCAGCGCCAGGCGGCCGTCGCTCACCGTGAGCCACGGCACCGAGAGCTGCGCCGGCCGGGGCGTCTCGCTGACAATCAGCGTCGCGCCGTTGGCCACCGCTCCGGGTACGAAGTCGAGGCCGTCGGCCTTGAGCCCGCGCAAGGCCACGAACACGCCGCCGGGCACGGCGTGACGCGAGTCGCAGGTCACGGCGGTGAAGCCGGGACGACGCGCGACGACGCCGTCGCTGGATCGCACGAGCGAGCCGAGCGCTTCGAGCACGTGCGCCATCGTCACTGCGTGTTCCCTTGCGCCAGACGGCCGGCGCGACCGGTACTCAGCATCAGCGTGCACGCACCGCCCACGGCCAAGGTCTGCCCCGGCTCGGGGTACTGAGCCACGACCAGGCCTGAGCCTTGCACCTTGGCGCTGACGCCAAGGCGGGCGATGCGGCGCAGGGCCTCGCGGGCGCTCAGACCCACCAGGTCGGGCATGGGGCGCGTGCCGCTGTCGTCGACGGTGATCACGGTGGCCGAACGAGGCCCTGGCGTCGGCGGCGCGGCCGGCCGCTGCACGAGCACCGGCGGAGCCGGGAACACCGTCGGCGCCACGCCCAGGTGACGGAGCGAGGCAGCGGCAATGCGCCGAAAGATCGGCCCGGCCACCGAGGCGCCAAAATAGTAGCCGTTGCGCGGCGTGTCGACCACGACCACCAGCGCGAACGACGGCTTGCGCGAGGGCACGAAGCCGACAAACGACACGTTGTAGTCGCGGTGCGAGTAGACGCCATTCACGAGCTTCTGCGCGGTGCCGGTCTTGCCGGCCACGGTGAAGCCTTCGACCTGCGCAAAGCCCTTGGCGGTGCCGCTGATGACGACGTCCTCCATGATGCTCGTGAGCGCGGCTGTGGTGCGGGCGCTGACGACGCGGCGCACGTCGGCGGGCTCGGTGGCCGTGCGCACGCCGCCGCGGGTTACCGCGCGCACGATGTGCGGCTTCAGCAGGCGGCCGCCGTTTGCGATCACCGAGGTCGCCGTGACCATCTGCAGCGGCGTCACGCCCACCTGGTAGCCCATCGACACCGAGGCCAGCGCGCTGTCGCTCAGGCGCGACGGATTCCAGACGATGCCCGAGCTCTCGCCGGGGAAGTCGGCCGAGGTCGGTCGCCCGAAACCGAAGCGCTTCACGTAGTCGCCGAGTCGATCGCGGCCCAGTCTGAGCCCCACCTTGATGGCGCCGACGTTGCTCGACTTCACGATCGCGTCGGCGAAGGTCAGCACGCCGTAGTTGTGGGTGTCGTCAATCTGTCGCGACCCGAAGCGGATGTAGCCGGGGCTGGTCTCGATCAAGTCGGTGGGCGCGATGATGCTTTCCTCGAGCGCCGCCGACGCCGTGACGATCTTGAACGTGGACCCGGGCTCGTAGAGATCGGTGACGGCGCGGTTCTTCCGCTGCTCTTCGGTGGCCGACCCGAACACGTTGGGATTGAAGCCGGGATAGCTGGCCATGGCGAGGATTTCGCCGGTTTCGGGATCCATCATCACGGCGGTGCCGGAGTCGGCCTTGTTCTCGGTGACGCCGGCTTCGAGCTCGCGCTCGACGATGTGCTGCAGGTACTCGTCGACGGTGAGCTCGAGCGTGGCACCGGTGGTGGGCGGACGTTCGACGCGGCTGAAAGCGCGATGCCGCGCGTCGGTCTGCACCAGCACCTTGCCGGGCAGGCCGCTGATCACCTTGTTGTAGGCCGCCTCGATCCCGCCCAGGCCGTGGTTGTCGACGCCGACGTAGCCGAGCACCTGCGCGAGCAGCTCCTTGTTGGGATAGAAGCGGCGGTTCTCCTTCATGAAGCCGACGCCTTCGAGGTCGAGGGCGGCGACCCGGGCGGCCGCCTGGGACGACACGAAGCGCTGCACGTAGGCGAAGGCCCCGCCCCGGCCGAGGCGCTCCTCGAGCTCCTTCCGCTCCGCGGCGCTGCAGTGGTCGAGCGCGCCGCACAGGGCGCGCGCCGCCGCGCTCGGCTCGGCGATCTCCGAAGGCACGGCGTAGATGGTGTCGACATCGACGCTGTAGGCCAGCAGGCGGTTGTTGCGGTCGCGGATCTCGCCGCGCTTCGGATCGGTCGTGATGGTGCGGTTCTGCTGGCGGTCGGCCCGGGTCATCAGGTCGGCATGACGCACGACCTGCAGGTAGACCAGCCGTGCTTCGATGCCGCACGCCCACGCCGCCAGGCACGCGCCGGCCACGAACGTGCGCCGCCGGATCGTCCGGCGCCAGTCGGTCGGGGTCGGATCAGCCATGACGATTCACCGGACCTGCACTCAGCGCGACGCGATCACGGATCGGGCCGGCGGCTCGCTCGGCAGCACCCGTTCGAGCACGATTGCATCACCCGACTTGGGCGC
>JBDTWC010000228.1:0-5158 GCA_040006875.1 Acidobacteriota bacterium
CAGGGCTGCGACGTGTGGCTGAACAACCCGCGCAAGCCGCTCGAGGCGAGCGGCACGAGCGGCATGAAGGCGGCAATCAACGGCGTGCCGCACCTCAGTATCGGCGACGGCTGGTGGGCCGAGGGCTACACCGGCGACAACGGCTGGCTCATCGACGGCGGCGTCGACGAAAACAACCACGACGCTGCCGACGTGGCCGACGCCGACGCCCTCTACACGATTCTCGAGCGCGACGTGGTGCCGGCGTTCTACGACCGCGATGCTGCTGGCGTGCCGCGCGCGTGGCTGAAGATCCTGCGTGAATCCATGCGTACGAACCTACCCCGCTTCTCCACCAGCAGAATGCTCAAGGAATACGTGAAGAAGCTCTACGGGCCGGCGATCGAGCGCCAGCGCTAGCAACCGGCCTTGATACAATAAGAGGATGTCCCGAAAGACCACGCCCGCCAAGGCTCACTGCGCGCTCTGTGGCGCCAAGGACGTCTCGGAGCCCAAAGGCGAAGAGCGCTACTGTGGCGACTGCTGGGACAAGAAGATCGCGGTCGAGGAAATCGTCGCCCGCGAGTTCGTCCTCAAGCGCTACATCCGGGCCCACAGCGCCGAGAAGTACCTCGTCTACCACTCCACGCAGAAGCCGCCGTGCGGCCAGCTCATCGTGGTCGACGACGGCTATGATCTCTTCCTCACGATGACGCTCTATCCGAACTTCTCGTGGGACGACCCGGCCTATCATCTCGAGGGCGACCCCGAAGGACGCACCTTCGCCGAGTTGCTGGTCGACGTCGTGGCCACCGAGGTGATCGAGCCGTGGGGCGGCGGCAAATGGCATCTCGAGGTCTTCCGTTCGGCCACGGCCGAACCGGAGGACTGGAACGGCGAGATGTAAGGATCTATACTGCACCCTAGTAGGGCGGGCCTTCCCCGTCGGACTAAGATCGGAGGAGTGTTGATGAAGCGCTTTGGGCAGTTCCTGTTGGCCGTTGCAATGGTGGGTCTGGTTACGGGAGCGGCCTCCGCTCAGGAGCGCAAGCTCATTGCCCCTCTTCGTGGCGAGGTCACTCTCGACATCACGAAGCCCAACACCAAAGCCGTCGGCAATGAGGTGGTCACGGTGATCACCGTACGCAATCCCAGCGCCACGGGCGCGATTGCCGGTCTGAAGGTCGAAGAGAACTGGTACGACAAGGGCGGTAACCCCGTCGCTGGCGATACCTACCGTCATCCCCGGCCGCTGAAGGCCGGCGAAGTGGTGGTCATCACCCTGAAGACCCCGAAGAGCCCGAGCATGAACTCGAACAAGTACCAGTTCACGCACGGCAACGGCACGATCAAAACCAACATCGTGCCCAAGATCGACCCGCCGGCCACGACCAAGTAGCCGACTTGTCGCGCACACGTTCTACGGCCCGCGACGCACCTCGCCTCGCGGGCCGTCGGATGTACGGCTCCTGTGCGCGCGGCCGGCGAGCCGGGGCACGGCCGACGCGAAGCCGGGCACGACCCAACGCTCGCCCTTCGCCGCCTTGAAGATCAGCCACGCCCACATCGCCACCGACCCCAGCCATACCACGTTGGCCAAGTCCATCAGCACGCGCACGGCCAGGCTTGAGACCAGCATCAGCGGCAGCATGGCCGCATAGGCGAAGGCAATGACGGCCGAGGCCGTTCCGAAGACCACGACCGATTGCGCGGCGTGGAAGCGGGCCGTGTCGTCGGATCGTTCGAGCGCGAGAAACGCCAGTCCGGTGACCCACCAGGCGCTGTAGGCGACTACCGAGGCCACACGTGAATCCAGGCCGGTCGTGGCACCGCCTGCCGAGGCTCGCGGCCCGGTGGCCGGCACCGTCACTTGACGGCCGGAGCCAGCACGCGAATCACGGTCTCGCGCGACGCTTCGAGCTGGTCCCCGATCCGCGTCTTGCCCTGCACCTTGAGCACGTAGAGGCCAGGCGGCACGTCCTTGAGGGGCACCCTCGCCAAGAAGCCGTAGCCGCCGGGGCCGCCGGCAAGCTCGCTGCTGTCGTGCTCCTCGTTGGTCTCAAACACGGCCTTGCCCCCTTCCGAGCGCAGGCTGGCGGTGATGTCGACCTTGTGCGGCTGCTTGCTCGAGTTGTCGTAGACCTCGACGAAGAGCGCGATCTCGTCGCCGGGCATGAAGTCGCGGTAGGTGGTCATCGGGCCGGGTAGCATCTTGGCCAGCGGGTCCTTCGGACGCGCCGTCATGGTCAGGCTGCTCGACGACGAGGTCAAGGCCATGCCGCTGATCGACAATTTTTCCTTCGAGAAGTCGGGCACATCCAGGTCGTAGACGACCGAGCCGGCAAGCTTGGTATTGGCCTCGCGCGCGGCGACGCGAAGCTGATAGCGGCCGGGCGGCAGATCGAGCTGGTTGAGCATCCGGAAGCCGCCAGCGCGCAGGCGCGGCACCGAGTCGGGCTTGAGATTCAAGGCCAGCGTGGCGCGATCCCCCGGGTAGGACTTGCCGTTGTAGTCCGAGGCCGTCAACACCAGCTCAAGATCGTTCTTGAACATGCCGTCCTTCTCGATGAGCGGCAGGTCGCGCCCGCCGATGAGCGCCGACACGACCACCGCGCCCTTCTGGTCGGCCCCCTTGAACACGGCCGCGGCCACGGCCATCGGCAGGCCCGACGCGGGCAGCGGACTGAGCAGCGCCGCGCGCAGTTCGGGCGGGGTCCTCGGATCGACCTTCTCCGTGTCGGCCTTGCCGCGCGCGGCCGCGTAGCCCTTGCGCGCCCGCACGGTGAGGCCGGGCCGGCCCACGCGCACTTCGATCTTCCGGAACTTGCCGTCGCGGCGTGCGTTGGTCGAGTAGTAGCCGAGCAGGTAGTAGGCGCTGTTGTCGGCGACCACTCGCTCGAAGCTGGCGGCGAGGTTGTTCTGGTTGACGACGGCGAAGCCGCCAGTCTCCTCCGACAACACGCGCAGGCTGTCCTGCCCGAGGCGCGCCTCGCTCACGAACGATCCGGTGCCGAGGCCGAGCGAGGTGTCGGTGGGCAGGCCGGAGACCTCGATCAGGTCGTCAGAGCCGGCGCCGAGACCGCGCGCGTCGATGCCGTAGATGGCCACGTTGGCGCGGGTCGCGGCGTTGATGGCATCGCGCGTGGCGTCCATGACCGACGACGCGCTGCGGTTGTTGAACACGTCGCTGATGTCGTAGTCGATGCCTTCACTGAAGTAGATGATGGCCTTGCGCCGCCCGCTGATGCCGCCCAGATAGGTGGCCAGGTTACGAATCGCCTCGAGCGTGGTGCGCGCCGTGAGGCCGCGCTCGGGATCGAGCATGTCGTCGATGCGATCGCCCTGCTGCCGGGTGCCACGGGTGCGGGCCTCTTCGTCGAGCTTTTCTAGCGTCGACGAGCGCAGCTTGCGACCGCTGAACTTGTCGAGCGCGGCGAGCAGCCGCGTCTGGCTGTTGGTGAACTCCTGACCGGCGTCGGACCGGCCGCTCGTGAACACGACCGCCGCGGTGTCATTGGCGCCGATGTAGCGCTGCACGAACGTACGGGCGGCCGCCTTGGTGCGGGCGGCGCGCAGCGGGTTGGTGTGCTGGTCGTCCATGACCAGCACGTAAACCCGGCCGTCGTAGCCGCTGATGTTGTTCTGCACGTCGACTTCGATCGGCGCCGAGGCAAAGAGCGGCCGCTGCTGCCGTTCGACCGGGATGTTCACGAGCGAGAAGGCGCTGACCTTCTGCGGCTTGCCGTCTTCAAACACCTGGAAGTCGCCTTCGGCGAGCCCCGGTACGAAGCCGCCCTTGGCATCGAGCACGCGTGCATCCACCTCGACGTAGTTCACTTCCGCGCGGAACGTGACCGGCGGCTGGGTGGGAGGCGGGATCTGGGCCTCTTGAGCGGCGACGACGAGCACGGCGCCCGCCACTACGGCGACGGACGTGAGGAGCCGATTCGTACGGGTCATGCGCATCTTTTCCAGTCTGGCAGGCGGCACTGCGGGGCAGCCCGACTCGGCGGGTCGACAAGGGCGCGGCTTGCCGATTATAAGACGCCCGGCCGGCGCCCCCGGTCCGGTTCGTCCCCAGTCGCGACCCGAGCCGACCCGCTCCGACAACTATCGGGGCCCCACGTGCGTCCTACCAAGAGTGGCCGCTGCGCCACCTTCATGCGTGGCCTGGGCCGCTCTCAAACCAGCTATACTCGAAAATTGTATGCCCCTTGACGTAACGGCAGTACAGGCCGCGCTGCGCACCGCGGGCCTCGACGGCTGGCTGCTCTACGACTTCCACGGGTCCAACCCGGTGGCGCGGCGCCTGGCCGACCTGGCCACGGGCGGCCACATGACCACCCGGCGCTGGTTTTATCTGATTCCCGCCCACGGCATGCCCAAGGGGCTCGTGCACAAGATCGAGGCCAACACCCTGGCCCACCTTCCTGGGACGTCGGCCAATTACGCCGGCCGGCTCGAGCTCGAAGCGGGCTTGAAGACGCTGCTCGCCGGGTCACGTACCGTGGCCATGGAGTACTCGCCGCGCGGCGCCATCCCCTACGTGTCGCGCGTCGATGCCGGCACGATCGAGCTGGTCCGCGACCAGGGCGTGACGGTGGCCTCGTCGGGCGATCTCATCCAGCAGTTCGAGGCGGTGTGGAGCGCCGAGGCGTTTGCCACCCATCGCACCGCGTCCGAGGCGCTCTATCGCATCAAGGATCGGGCCTTCGCCTTCATCGCCGCGCGCCTGCGCGACGGCGTGGCGACGACCGAATACGACGTCCAGTCGGCGATGATGCAGTGGTTCGGCGAAGAGGGCTTGGTCACCGACTCGGCGCCGATCGTGGCCATCGACGGCCACGCCGGCAACCCACATTACCAGCCCGGCCCGAGCGGATCGAGTGCCATCGGCCCCGGCCAGGTGGTGCTGCTCGACTTGTGGGGCAAGCTTGCCAGTCGGGGGGCGGTCTACGCCGACATCAGCTGGGTGGGATTTACCGGGCCCGAGCCGCCGGCGCCGCTGGTAGCCGCGTTCACGGCGGCGCGCGACGCCCGCGACGCCGCGGTCACGTTGATTCAGAGCGCCGCCGCCGCCGGTCGTGAAGTGCGCGGCTGGGAAGCCGACCACGCGGCCCGCGCGGTGTTGCAGGCGGCGGGTTTCGGCGCGGCCATCCTGCATCGCACCGGCCACAGC
>JBDTWC010000229.1:0-5152 GCA_040006875.1 Acidobacteriota bacterium
GTGATGCTCGAACTGTCGGCGTGCCGCACCATGTCCTTGACGAACGCGAAGCCGAGGATGTTGTCGAGCGTGCCGTCGAAGACCGGCACGCGCGAGTACTGCTGATCGCGAAACAACTGACGCAGGTCGTCGAGAGTCTGGCGCACGTCGATGGCGATGATGTCGGGCCGCGGCGTCATCACCTCACGGACCAGCGTCTCGCGGAAGTCGACGATCGAGCGCAACAGCGCGCGCGACTGTTCGGGCTCGGATTCCAGGCCCCCATCGGATTCCTGCGGCGATTCCGCCGCATCGGAGCCGTTGGCCGGGCTCCCGCCGGCCTCGGTGGTCGAAGGCGTGTGAGCGGCCTGACCGATGCGCAGCGGCGCGTCGGTCAGCGGTCGCAGGAGCCGCTCCACGGGCTGGAACGACGGCAAGGTCGCAGCCAGCACCGCTTCAGGATCGCGGCGGATGAGCACCAGCGGCACCAGGTGCTCACACACCAAGGCGAACCCGGCCATGGCGGCGATGAGCGTGGGCAGGCCGTGTCCGGCCTGGATGCCGATGAAGTGCGCCAGCAGCGCGCCCGCCACCACGTAAATGATGGCCAGGACCAGACGGGTGGGGATGAAGAGGCGCATCGGGTCGTCGAGATAGCGCCCGAGCAGATCGTCGCGGTCGCTGCGCTCGGCCGTGAGCCGGAGCGACAGGCGCATCATGGCGCTGAAGGCCGCCGACACGGTGCCGACCAGGATCGCCGCGCACGCGAGCAGGAAGAGCGCGAGCGGCGTCATCGCCGGGGCCTCGCCCGCTCGATCAGGCCCTCGCGGAGGTGGCCCGCGCGGCGCAGTCTGACTTCGGTTCGGGCCATGCGGCCGTGGTCGTGTTCGTGGTCGAAGCCGAGCAGATGCAGGAGTCCGTGCAGCGCGAGCACGCGCAGTTCGGTGCCGAGGCTGTGACCGGCGGCCCGGGCCTGTCGCGCGGCCACGCCGGTGGCGATGGCGATGTCACCGAGTTCCGCGAGCCGGGCCGAGGCCGCCCCCGGCGTGGACGCCGCAACCGTGGCGGAGTCGGCCGGAAAAGACAGCACGTCGGTGGCGCGATCGACGCCGCGGAAGCTGCGATTGAGCGAGCGCATGCGCGCGTCGCCCACCAGTGCAATGACCACTTCGCCGCGGGCCGAGCGCGGCGCCACCTGGGCCAGCCACGGCCCGAGGCCGCGAGCCTTGGCCTTGACCGCGGCGGGAGCCACGACCGTGATGTGCAGTCGCGCGGCATCGCGCGGCCGGGTCGTCATGGGGGTGCTCAACGGCTCGAGCCGGGCGCAGGCCCCTGCGACTCGTAGGCCTTCACGATCGCCTGCACCAGCTTGTGGCGCACCACGTCGCGGTCGTCGAAGTGCACGAAGGCGATGCCCTCGATGCCCGAAACGACCTTGATCGCGTCGACCAGGCCGGAGGTGCGGCCCGGCGGCAGGTCGATCTGCGTGATGTCACCGGTGACGACCGCCTTCGAGCCGAAGCCGAGGCGGGTCAGAAACATCTTCATCTGTTCGACGGTGGTGTTCTGCGCTTCGTCGAGGATCACGAAGGCGTCGTTGAGGGTGCGCCCGCGCATGAACGCAATCGGCGCCACTTCGATGATGCCCCGCTCGAGCATCCGCTCGGCCCGCTCCACGTCGAGCATGTCGTACAGGGCGTCGTAGAGCGGCCGCAGGTACGGATTCACCTTCTCTTGCAGGTCGCCGGGCAGGAAGCCCAGCTTCTCGCCCGCTTCTACCGCCGGTCGGGCCAGAACGATCCGCGCCACCTTCTTGGCCAGCAGTGCGCTCACCGCCTGGGCCATCGCCAGGTAGGTCTTGCCGGTGCCGGCCGGACCCACACCGAACACGATGTCGTGCTGCTCGATGGCATCGAGGTAGAGGCGCTGATTGGCCGATTTGGCGACGATGCGCCGCTTCCCCGCCTGGCGCAGCTGGCCGCCCTTCAGGAAGTGGTCCTGCAGATCGACGTCGTCGTGGTCGGACATGAGCTTGGCGGCAGTGCGGATGTCGGCGTCCGACAAGGAATGGCCATCACCGAGCAGGCTCGCGACCTGGCCCGCCCACCGCTCGACGCGCGCCGTGTCGCGCGGGTGGCCTTCGACCATGAGCTCGTGGCCCTGCGTACGGATCTTCACGTTGAGCAGCGCTTCGACGTGGCGAAGGTTCTCGTCGTACGGACCGAAGAGCGTGCCCACGTTGGCCTGGGGCACGGCGATACGACGGGTCGTGATGGTGCTGATGCCGATATCTCCTTCAGTATCAGTAACTTAAGTTTACGAAAGGATCGTAGCAGCGGCCCCGCGGGCCGGTCAAGCCTCGCTGCGCAGCTTCAACTCGCGCAACTGCGCCGCATCCACCGACGAGGGCGCGTCGCACATCAGGTCGACCGCCTGCGTGGTCTTCGGGAACGGGATGACCTCGCGGATCGAAGTCTCGCCTGCCAACAGAGCCACCACACGATCCAGGCCCAGGGCCAGACCGCCGTGAGGCGGCGTGCCGTATTCGAGCGCCTCGAGGAAGAAGCCGAAGCGCGTACGCGCCTGCTCCTCGCTCAGCCCGAGCAGCCGGAACACCGTGGCCTGCGTCTCGCGGTCGTGGATACGGATGCTACCGCCGCCCAGCTCCCAGCCGTTCAGGACCACGTCGTAGGCCTGGGCCAGCACCTTGCCTGGGTCGGACTCGAGCATGTGCAGGTCCTGCTCGCGGGGCGCGGTGAAGGGATGGTTCACGGAATCCCAGCGCTGCTCGTCGGCGTTCCAGTCAAACAATGGGAAGTCGGTGATCCAGAGCAGTTCCCAGAGTCCCGCTGGAATGAGGTTGCGCTTCCTGGCCACCGCAAGGCGGAGTTGGCCGAGGATCTTCGAAGTGGCGTCGCCGGCGCCGCACGCCAGGACCACGAGATCGCCTGGGGTGGCGCCCATCGCATCGAGCGTCGCCTGCGCCGTGCCGTCGCCAATCGCCTTGGCCGACACCTGCACGCCCTCGGCCGTGCGCCGGGCCCAGATCAGGCCGGCCGCACCGGCCTGCTTGGCCAGGTCGACGATCTCCTCGAGTTCGCGGCGCGACGCCGTGGCCGCACCGGGAATGACGAAGCCGCGCACCGTGCCGCCGACCGACACGGCCTCACGGAAGATGCCGAAGGCCGACTCGGCGTAGAGCGGGCCGACGTCCTGAATCCTGAGGTCGAAACGCAGATCCGGCTTGTCGTTGCCGTAGACGGCAATCGCCTCGGCGTAGGCCATGCGCCGGAAGGGCCGCACAATCTCGACGCCGATCTCCTTGAACGCGGCGGCCAGCGCCCCTTCGACCACTTCGTAGACCATCTCGGGCCGCGCAAACGCCATCTCGAGATCGACCTGGGTGAACTCCAGCTGCCGATCGGCGCGCAGCGCTTCGTCGCGGAAGCAGCGGGCGATCTGCACGTACTTGTCGAACCCGGCGATCATCAGGATCTGCTTGAAGATCTGCGGCGACTGCGGCAACGCGTAGAACTCACCGGGATGCACGCGGCTCGGCACCAGGAAGTCGCGCGCCCCTTCGGGCGTCGACTTGGTGAGAATCGGTGTCTCGATCTCGTAGAAGCCCTGTTCGTCGAAGTACTTGCGTAGCGCCAAGGTGATGCGATGGCGGAGCGCGATGGCCCGCTGCAGTGGCGGCCGGCGCAGGTCGAGATAGCGGTAGCGCAGGCGCGTCTCTTCTGACACGTTCTGCTCTTCGCCAATCAGGAACGGCGGCGTCTTCGCTTCGTTCAGCACGCGCACGCCCTGCGCGCGCACTTCGATCTCGCCGGTCGGCAGCTTGGCGTTCACCGTTTCGACCGCGCGCCGCATCACGACGCCTTCAATCGCCACCACGAACTCGCCGCGCAGCGGCTTGGCGCGCTCGAGCAACGCCGCGTCGTCCTGCACGATCACCTGCGTGATGCCGTGGCGGTCGCGGAGGTCGAGGAAGATGAGCGACCCGAGGTCGCGGATCTTCTGCACCCATCCGAGGAGCACGACTTGGGCGCCGACATCCGTTGCGCGAAGTGCGCCGCAGGTGTGCGTGCGCGCGAGACTACCGAGTTGCTCAGCCACGTGACGTCCTCATGCTGTCTACGATATGGGCGGCGGCGCCCGAACGCGCCACCGCGGCCTGCGTGCCGCTGGCCAGCGCCTTGAGCGTGACTTGGCCCGCTTGCCGTTCTTCCGATCCGCACACCGCCACGAACGGAATGCCCCGTTCAGAGGCGTACTTGAACTGCCTGCCGAGCTTGTCGACGTCGGGATAGACCTCGACGGCCAGGCGGGTGCCGTCGTGTCCGTGCCGCAATTCGGCGGCCAGCACCAGCGCCTCCGCCACGGCATCGGCGTCGAAGTTGGCGACCAGCACGTCGGCCGGCGGCCGCTCCACGCTGGCCGGGAACATGGCGCGCTCGGCCATCACGACCAGAATCCGTTCGAGACCGAGCGACAGGCCGCAGGCCGGCACGCGCTGGCCGAGGAACATCCCGACCAGGTCGTCGTAGCGGCCCCCGCCACCGAGGCTGCCGGCCAGATCGGGCACGGCGATCTCGAAGATGGCGCCGGTGTAGTAGCCGAGGCCGCGGGCCAGGGTGGCATCGACGACCAGCTGCGCGCCGGCCGAGGTGCCGCCGGCGAGCGCGAGAATCTCGCGCAGTTGCTCGACCGCCGCGGCCCCGGCGGCGTGTCCGGCCACGAAGCGGCCGAGCACGTCGAGACGCGCGTCGTTGCCGGCGGCCGTGGCGGCGTCGTCGAAGAGAAGCGTCATCAATGCGCGCGCCGCGTCGCCGGCGATGCCGCGGGTCTCCATTTCGGTCACGACCGCCTCGCGGCCGACCTTGTCGGCTTTGTCGAGCGCAATCAACGCCGTGCCATGGAGCGCCGCCGGCACGCCCGCGGTGTCGAGCACGCCGGTGAGCAGTTGGCGATGGTTCACGCGGATCACGAAATCGGTGAACCCGAGGCGCTGCAGCACGTCGGCGCCAGCCGCGAGCAGTTCCGCTTCCACCGTCATCGAGGTCGAGCCGGTGGCGTCGACGTCGCACTGGTAGAACTCGCGGAAGCGGCCCTTCTGCGGCCGATCGGCACGCCACACCGGCTGCACCTGGTAGCGCTTGAAGTACTTGGG
>JBDTWC010000230.1:0-5149 GCA_040006875.1 Acidobacteriota bacterium
TCATGTTCGCGGAGCCTTCACAGGAGCGGTTCGCGACAAGGCTGGCCTCTTCGAGGTGGCGGGCAGCGGCACGATTTTTCTCGACGAGATCGGTGAAGTCGCCCCGACGGTACAGGCCAAGCTGCTGCGTGCCCTTCAGGAACGCGAAATCCGCCGGGTCGGTGCCGAACGCAGCATCCGGATCCATGCCCGCGTCGTGGCCGCGACCAACCGGGATCTGCGCGCTGCCGCTGATGCCGGCTCCTTCCGCGAAGATCTCTACTTCAGGCTCGGCGCCTTCATCATCACCGTGCCGCCACTGCGCGACCGGCGCGAGGACATCCCTCCGCTCGTGCAGCATTTCCTGGTCCGTGCCAGCACGCGCATGGGCAAGGACGTGACGGCCGTGTCTGCTGAAGCGATGACCGCGCTGATGAACTACCGCTGGCCTGGCAACGTGCGCGAGCTCGAGCACGCCGTGGAGCGGGCCGTGATTCTCGCCAACGGACCGAGCATCCGGCTGCGGGAACTGCCGCCGGAGATCACGAAGAAGGCGCCGGTTGGGGCGAGCGGCGACACGCTGGACTTACAGGAACACGAGCGCCTCATGATCGAACGCGCCCTCCACCAGTTTGGCGGGCATCGCCGTCGCGCCGCCGAGGCCTTGAAGATCAGCACCGTGACCCTGTGGCGGAAGATGAAGCAGTACGGTCTCAGCTCCTGACGCCGGGAGTTGGCCCGCGCCTTGCGGTGATCGTCGGGCATGAATCACATTGCTGTCGTCAGCGGAAGCGAGTCGATCACCGCTCAGGCCCGCAGCTACGCTGAGTATCGGGTCTTTGCCGTCATGGCGCGCCACGCCCCACGCGTCCGCAGCGTCAAGGTCGTGCTGCGTTACACGGAAGACGGCGGCGCGCGCCACCAGGCCACGTGCGCGGTGACGGTGACGCTTGAATCCGCCTCCTCATTCAGAATTCGCGGCACCGGGCCGCACGTGTATGCCGCGATCAACCGGGCCGTCGAGCGCTTCGGCATCGCGCTAGCGCGACGCGTCGAGCAACCACTCCTTCCGGTCATCGAACCGTCATTTCGGCGTTCACTTTCAGAATGAATGCTTGATTTCGTTCTGAAACAAATCTGAATCGGCTCCCCTTCGGTGCCGACGCCGCCGTTCGCGAATCTCCTCCCTCTTTGGGGCCGCTGGACGAGCCGCTGCCCTCATCTGCAGATGGTCCCCATCTTGCAATTGCATGGAGTGGGTGGCGCGGTCGTGCCCTCAGGCAGCGTCGCCCTTCTTCCCGACGGAGGTTCCCTGTGTCCAGATCCGCCCGCGTTCTCTGCGCCGTTGACTTCTCCCAGCCGGCGCAGGCCGCCTTCGACCACGCCCTCGCCCTCAGTCGCGAACGCAACGCGGACCTCACCGCCGTACATGCGATTCCGGCGAGCGAACCGTTCAACTGGCACGCGGAAGAACGAATCGCACGGGCCCAGACGCTGCGCGCTGCCGCGGACGCCGCGGGCGTGCGCTTGCGCTTCACCGAACAGCACGGTGACCCGGCAGGCGTGATCCTGCTGCATGCGAACACCGGACGGTTCGACCTCGTCGTACTCGGCACGCACGCGAGAACGGCACGCGAGCGCGCTCGCGTTGGCTCGGTAGCGGAACGGGTGACCCAGCGGGCCAGATGTCCCGTGCTGATCGTGCCGCTGCCCGGCGAGGCGCACCACAACCGGACGTCGTTTGAGAACATCGTGTGCCCGATCGACTTCACGGACGTCTCCGGTCGCGCGCTACGGCAGGCACTGCAACTGGTGGAGGACGGCGGCCGACTGACGCTCCTTCACGTCTCGAGCACGTCGACTCCGAGCCAATCGAGTCACGGGTACAACGTCGCCGTTCCTGAGTACGGCCGCCGTCTGCATGAGGACGTGTGGCAACGCCTGCAGGACGCCGTTCCGCTGGCCGCACGAACGGTGGCTGACGTGCGCGCACGAGTCACGTCTGGTACCCCGGCGATCGAGATTGCCCGGATCGCCTCTGAGATCGATGCCGACCTCATCGTGATGGGCGTTACGCCGCGGGGAGCCATCGGACGAGCCTTGGCTGGCAGCACTGCGGCCCGGGTGATTCAAACCGCGGGTCGCCCGGTTCTTGCGGTATCGGGCCGCGGCCTGGAGCGATTGCATCCCGGTCCGCAGGCGGGAGCTTCGACCCCTCGGGCGGCATGACTGGATCGACAACCCGGCACCGCGGAGGTGATGCAGTTGACGACAGCCACGAGACCACGACCGCCAGCCACGGACCGACGGGAGCCGACCCACACGCGTCGCTCCCTCTGCCAGACGCCGCGGTTCGTGACGCTGCTGCGGCGCATCGAGTCGGAGTTCCGCGAGCTGCCTGGGCTGGTGCTGACCGAAGCGCAGGTCCGCCGGTTGTGGGACCTCGACAGCGACACCACCACCGTCGTTCTGGCGACACTGCTGAAACGACGCTTCCTGGCCCGCACGGCGAGCGGCCACTGCGTTCTCGCCCG
Organism: Acidobacteriota bacterium; assembly: GCA_040006875.1. Taxonomy (GTDB): domain Bacteria; phylum Acidobacteriota; class Vicinamibacteria; order Vicinamibacterales; family UBA2999; genus CADEFD01. Next base: position 2,514 of record JBDTWC010000230.1, read on the forward strand.
TTTCCAGCTGCCGTTTGCTCGACCATCGGGCGGTCCGAGCACCACTGACCACACCGCGGCTCTGCGCCGCGACTGTCGGACTTGAGGAGATACGTCTGTGACCATCATCATCATCGTGGGTGTCCTAGCGGCCTTGGCCGTCCTGGCCGTTTACGACCTCACCCAGCGCCAGAACGCGGTGACGCGAAACTTTCCGGTCGTCGGGCATCTTCGCGCCCTCTTCGAGGAGCTGGGCCACCCCTTGCGTCAGTACTTCTTCGCCGGCGACCTCGATGAACGCCCCTACAACCGCGTCACCCGGACGTGGGTCTACGCGTCTGCCAACGGGCAGAGCAATCTCGTCGGGTTTGGGTCGCAGGTCGATCACAATGCGCCCGGGCGGATGCTGATCGTTCCCTCCATGTACCCGACCCTGGCGCGCGCCGGCGCGACCGCCGCCGATCTTCCGCGGCCCGGTGTCATCGGGGCCAAGCGTCCGCAGCCGTATCAACCACGGCGCTTCGCCAACATCTCGGGCATGAGCTACGGCGCGCTCTCGTCCAACGCGGTCCGGGCCCTGTCGCGAGGTGCCAAGATGGCCGACTGCTACATGAGCACCGGGGAGGGATCGCTGACGCCCTATCACCTGGAAGGTGATTGTGACGTCCTCTATCAGATCGGGCCCGCCAAGTTCGGCTGCCGTACGCCTGAGGGCCGGTTCGACGACGAGAAGGCGGCGGCGATCCTGGCGCTGCCGCAGGTGAAGATGGTCGAGATCAAGCTGTCGCAGGGTGCGAAGCCGGGTCAGGGCGGACTGTTGCCGAAGGCGAAGATCACCGAGGAGATCGCGGAGATCCGCGGCATTCCAATCGGGGTCGACTGCCAATCGCCAAACCGGTTCGAGGAGTTCGACGATGCTCCATCGCTGCTCGACTTCATCGAACGCGTCCGCAAGCTGACCGGCAAGCCGGTTGGCCTCAAGATGGTCGTGGGCTCGACCGACGAACTCGATGAGCTGTGTCGTGAAATCCGCAAGCGCGGCGACGGACCCGACTTCATCGCTGTGGACGGTGCCGAGGGCGGGTCGGGTGCCACGCCGCTGGCACTGGCCGATCAGGTGGGCATGCCGCTGGTGGACGCTCTGGTTGCGGTTGACAACGCTCTGCGCCGGGCCGGGGTGCGACACGAGGTCAGCGTGATTGCCTCCGGAAAGATCGCGACCGGCGGCGAGGCGGCCCTCCATCTCGCGCTGGGCGCCGACCTGGTGCACATCGGCCGCGGTTTCCTGATGTCGATCGGCTGCATCCAGGCCATGCGTTGTCACACCAACACGTGCCCGACCGGCGTAGCGACGCAGAACAAATGGCTGCAGGCTGGCCTGGATCCGGCGGACAAGGGCGTTCGAGCCGCGAACTACGCGCTCGCCATCGAGCGGGACATCCAGATGATCTCGAACTCATGCGGTGTGGCGTCGCCGCGGCAGCTTCATCGCGGGCACATCGTCATGAACGTGTCGCCAGGGGTCAAGAAGTCGCTGGTCGAGCTGTATCCATACCCATCCGACCAGTTCTGGCCGCCGGCCGCTCCGAGTTCCAAGGAGGAGCGCGAGCGTCAGGTTTCGCACTCGGTGGCGTCCTGACGCGCTGCTCCACCCCTTTACCCTCGCGGGCGAGCGACGTCAGCGCAGCACAGTGTCACGGCTCCCCCTCCGGCTCGGCAATGGCGGCGAACCAGTGCAGCAAGTTGTTCAGCCCGTAGAGGCCCGCGAGGGTAGCTACGAGCAGCATGACGACGTGCGTCCAGAGGTGCGTCAGGTTGTGCACGAACAGCGCCCACGGCTCACCGCTCTGGGAGTCGGCCGGGTCGGTCCCCTGGAGGTACTCGTCTGCGTCGGAGATGCCGTCCTGATCGAGATCGCTGATGGCGCCGAGCGCCGGGGCCAGGCCGGCGGGTTGGCGCCTCAGGCCGATGAACACGGTGCGCCCGAGCGTCTTGATGATGTGATTGCCGAACGCGTTCAGGATCGGACTGTCGATGTCCACGCCCGGCTCGAACGCCTGTCGCACCTGCCTGAGCCTGGTGAGCTCGGCGGCCGTCAGCGAACCGGTCTGCCCAGGCTTCAGGCCGCTCGGCCCGTCGGGGTTCGCGTGGCACATGGCGCAGTTGACTTGTTTGCCGGAGTTCTTCTGCGAGAAGGCCTGAAACTCCGGATAGGCCGACACGGGACTCGACCCGCTCACCCACACACATGCCGCCAGGCAGGCCACGGCCAAGCCGCGTGACCACCCCCGCCAGGTGCCTTCGACCTTCATGGCTGCACCCCCTTGAACGCCACGTAGACGGCATTGCCGAAGACGGTGATCACGATCAGATAGATTGCGGCCACCAACGCCAGGACCCGCAGGGCACGGCGACCGGTCGTACGGAACAGCCAGGGTGCGACCAGTAGCACGCCCACCGCCAGGGTCTGACCCAGCATCACCACCCAGATCGGGAGCAGTTCGAGCGGATAGTAGACGAAGTTGAAATACCACTCCGGCTTGACGCCATCGGGCGTCGACCCGAGCGCATCGAACGGCTGGAAGAGCGGAAACGACGAGAACGAGTCGAATGGCAGGCAGAGCGCCACGGTGAACAGGACGAAGAACGCGGCACCC
>JBDTWC010000231.1:0-5143 GCA_040006875.1 Acidobacteriota bacterium
GGATGCGCGCCACCGCCGCGACGTGCCCGACGTCCATGCACAGCGTGTCGAAGTAGGCGGCGTTACGTTGCGTGACGCCGAGCAGGGCGAGCCGCGCCTCGAGGGCGACGGCCTGGCCGTGGACGCGGCCGGCGATGGCCGCCAGGCCGTCCGGGCCGTGGTAAACGGCATAGAACGCGGCGATGTTGGCGAGCAGCGCCTGCGCGGTGCAGATGTTCGAGGTCGCCTTCTCGCGGCGGATGTGCTGTTCGCGCGTCTGCAGGGCCATCCGATAGGCACGCTGCCCGTGCACGTCGACCGACACGCCGATGATGCGGCCGGGCGCGTGGCGCACGTGCTCCTGGCGGGTGGCGAAGAAGGCCGCATGCGGCCCGCCGAAGCCGAGCGGCACGCCGAAGCGCTGCGAGTTGCCGAGCACCACGTCGGCGCCCGCCTCGCCCGGCGGCGTGAGCAGGGTGAGCGCGAGCAGATCGGTGGCCACGGCGACCAGGACCTTGGCGTCGTGCGCGGCCGTGATCACGCCGGCCAGGTCGGTGACGGCGCCGCACTCGTCGGGATACTGGAGCAGCACGCCGAACACCCCGGGCTGGTCAAACGCCATCGCGGCCACTGGGCCGACGCGCAGCTCGATGCCGAGCGGTTCGGCGCGGCTCTGCAACACCGCCAGGGTGTGCGGGAAGACGCGGTCGGAGGCCAGGAACACACCGCCGGTGGTCAGCTTCTTCGGCGACACGCGGTGCAGCAAGGTCATCGCCTCGCCAGCGGCCGTCGCCTCATCGAGGAGCGATGCCGTGGCCACTGCCAGTCCAGTGAGGTCGCAGACCATGGTCTGGAAGTTGAGGAGCGACTCGAGCCGCCCCTGCGCGATCTCGGCCTGATACGGCGTGTAGGGCGTGTACCAGCTGGGATTCTCGAACAGGCAGCGGCGGATGACGCTGGGCGTGATGGTGTCGTAGTAGCCCAGGCCGATGCACGAGCGGAGCACCTTGTTCAGCCGCGCCACCGTGCCGAGGCGAGTGAGGTACTCGTGTTCGGATTCGCCCGGCGGCAGCGCCACCGGCGACGGCCGCCGAATGGAGACAGGAATCGCCTCGTCGATCAGCGCGTCGAGCGACGCGGCGCCGATCGTGGCGAGCATGTCCGGCAATTCGTGGGGACGGGGTCCAACGTGGCGTCGTACGAACGTATCCATCGGCTGATCTTCTTCGCCTTCGAAAAATTAGCGGCAGTTAGTGTGTGAGCGCTTCGTACTCGGTGGCGCCCAGCAGGGTCGCGACGTCGCCGGCGTTGCCGAGTTGTACTTTGATCATCCAGGTGTCGTGCGGCGCGCTGTTGACGCTGTCGGGCCGATCCTTGAGCGCCGTGTTCACGGCCACGACCGTACCGCTGATCGGGGCAAACAGCTCCGACACCGCCTTGACCGATTCGATCGTGCCAAACGGCTGGCCCACGGTGAGGATGGTGCCGACCTCAGGCAGTTCCACGTAGACCACGTCGCCCAGCTGCTGCTGCGCGAAGTCGGTGATGCCGATCGAGCCGTGGTCGCCGTCGACGCTGACCCACTCGTGGTCCTTGGTGTACTTCAGGTTGCTCGGGTACGACATGGCTAGCTCCTCGAACGCTTGTAGAACGGCATCGGCACGACGATGGCGCGCGCCATCCGGCCCCGGATGTCGATGGTGAACTCGGTGCCCGGTGCGGTCAACGCGGTCGGCACGTAGGCCATGCCGATCGCCTTCTTCAGGAAGGGCGTCTGCGTGCCGCTCGTCACCACACCGACCTTGGCGCCATCGTGATGCACCTCATGGCCGTGGCGGGCGATGGCGCGGTCGAGCACTTCGAAGCCGACGATCTTCTTGGCCACACCCTCGGCCTTCTGGCGTACCAGCACGTCGCGGCCGATGAACTCGGTCTTGTTCCAACCGACGATCCAGCCGAGGTCGCATTCCATGACCGTGCTGGTCTCGTCCATGTCGTTGCCGTAGAGACGCATGGTCGCTTCGAGCCGCAAGGTGTCGCGGGCGCCGAGTCCGGCGGGCACGAGGCCGTCGGGCTTGCCGGTCTCGAGCAGCGCGTTCCAGAGCTGGGTGGCAAACTGCGGCGGCACGAAGATCTCGAAGCCGTCTTCGCCGGTGTAGCCGGTACGCGACACGGTGGCGCGCACGCCCGCCACCTCGCCGTGCGCGAACCAGTAGTACTTCATGCTGGCCAGGTCGAGCGCGGTGAGCTTCTGCAGGATGCCGAGCGCCTTCGGACCCTGTAGCGCGATGAGCGCGTAGCGATCGCTCGAGTTCACGATCGCAACCTCGCCGACTTCCGGCGCGTGCTTCGCGATCCAGGCGTAGTCTTTCTCGATGTTCGAGGCGTTCACGACCAGCAGGTAGTGCTTCTCGGCGAAGCGGTAGACGAGCACGTCGTCCACGAAGGTGCCTTCGGGCGTGGTGAGCGCGGAGTAGTGCGCCTGGCCGTCCTTCAGCTTCGAGGCGTCGTTGGTGACGATGTGCTGCACGGCCGCGAGCGCGTTCGGGCCGGCCAGTTCGATCTGGCCCATGTGCGACACGTCGAACAGCCCGGCGGCGGTGCGCACGGCCAGATGCTCGGCGGTGATGCCGGAATACTCGACGGGCATGTCCCAGCCGCCGTAGCCCACCATTCGGGCGCCGAGGGCGACGTGAGCCGCATGCAGGGGGGTCTTCTTCAGGGGCGTTTCGGTGGTATCGCTCATTTGGGCCGTCTGGGACGCAGTAAACGTAGTGAAAGTACTACGCCCGTCGACGACGGTCAAGGACGCGGCCGGTCACGCGACGTCGTCTTCGACCTCGCGCGGCGTTGGTTCGCCGGTGCCGTAACGAAGATGCGCCTGCAAGGTGTGATAACTGATGCCGAGCACGCGGCAGGCGCGGCGCTTGTTGCGGCCGCAGCGGGCCAGCACCAGCCGCGTGTAGCGGCTCGCCCAGGTGCGCAGCGACTCGTCGGCCTCGAGCGACGGCAGGACGACGTCGGCAAACGGTCCGCGCAGGGTCAGGGGCAGATCGTCGAGGTCGATCATGCCGACGCGGCACAGTGCCAACGCCCCTTCCAGGGTGCGCTGCAGTTCACGGACGTTGCCCGGCCAGGCGTAGGCCTGCAAGGCATCGGCGGCGGACGCGGACAGCCCGGCGCGCCGCGGCTCGCCGTAGCAGGCCAGGAAGTAGTGTGCCAGTTCGATGATGTCGTCGCGCCGCGCCCGGAGCGGCGGCACCAGCACTTCCAGTCCGCTCAGCCGGTAGTAGAGGTCGGAGCGGAACAGGCCGCGCTCGGCGAGCCCGGCCAGGCCTTTGTTGGTGGCGGCCACGATGCGCACGTTCAGCCGTCGGGTGGCGTGACCGCCGACGCGTTCCACCGACAGATCCTGAATCGCGCGCAGCAACTTCGCTTGCGCCGCGATCGACAGATCGGCCACCTCATCGAGGAACAGCGTGCCGCCGTCGGCGTGCTCGAACTTGCCGCGCCGCCCCTTGACCCCGGTGGCCGTACGGTCTTCGATGCCGAAGAGCTCGGCTTCGAGCAGCGTCTCGACGATAGCCGCGCAGTTCACGGCCACGAACGGGCCCGGCCGGCGCGGACTGAGTTCATGGATCTGGCGCGCCACCAGTTCCTTGCCGGTGCCACTCTCGCCCTCGATGAGCACCGTGAAGTCGGTGACGGCCACCCGTTCAATGCGCTCGCGCAGGGCGCGCATGAGAGCGCTGGCGCCGATCAGTGGCGCCGCGCCGGTCGTGCCGCGCGGTTCCGTCGTACGCCACACCGGCTGGGGCTCAGCGGCCAGCGTCAGGGTGAGCAGGTGGGCCGCGGTCTCGAGCAGTTGGCGATCCCAGGCATCGAGCAGCCGGCCACTCAGACCCACTTCAAACAGCAGCTCGCGGCCCGGAGTCGAACCGGACACCTCGTAGCGGCGCGCATCAGCGCCGGCGAGCGTCTCCTTCACCGCGCCACCGCCCGGCCGCACCGCGCGCACCCAGTCGGCGCCCATGGCCAGCGCCAGCTTCGTCTCGAACACCGAGAGAAGCGTCGCGTCCGGCTCCCGCGCCGCCACGTGCCGCGCCAAGGCGCGCACCACTTGCGTGATTCCTTCTCGTCGATCGTCTCCCCGTCGTCCCGTGTCGCGAGCTAGCGCGCGCGTGTCTTGTGGATTCATCCCAGACCTCCCCCGTCGGGCTATGAACAAACGCGATGCCAGCTCGCGACCACGTCGACGTTCACCGATCTCTTCGGATTGCGGCACGAAGGCGCTTCACGTGGCCGTGCTGCCGGGTAGCGACTTCCCGGCGGAGTCGTCAGGCCTTCGGGTAGACCATACCCGCTACCCTGGGGCGAACAGCCGTTCGAACCGCACCGCGCAGCGGTAGCGGAGCGGATCGAGCGTGGTCACCCAACAGCGCACGACCGAGACGCGCACCGCGTGACGCCGCCCGGAGACGTCGTCGAGCCCGAGTTCTGTCGTGGCGCCCGGCCGCACCGGCGTCGTCGACTCGACCAGCGCGCCGGCACTCGACAGCTCCACGACCGCCACCGCCATGCCCGGACGTAGTATCGCCGGCGCCGCGAAGCCCAGGTGTTCCGGCGACCGCCGCGCCGACCGCCGCCGTTCGTCGACGGTCAGTAGGTTCGCCACGCGCGTAGCCCGGGGTCATAGCGCAGCACGCGAGTGCGTCCGGTGACGCCGGCGATGCGCACCGCAAACTGCTCGCCGGTGCGGCTGGCGATGTAGAGCGTGCCGCCACTGGCGGTACCCAGGGGCGTGACCGTGAGTTGATCGGCGCTGCCGAGCCGTATCGGGTCGTCGGCGGAAGTGAGCACGCGCGCTTCGTCGACGGCCGGCATCCCGCCGGCCAGCGCGAAGCTGGCGCGCGCGAAGTGATCGCCGAGCCGGTCCGGCGGCCGCACCACCGGGTCGATGCCAGCGCCCACATCCGCCGCGGTGACGCCGTCGCCATCGCCGTCGGCAACGACCGTAAACGACACGGCCGGCCCGCGCGTGAAGCGCACCGCCCGGGACCGCTGGTCGCGCGCGGCATCGAAGCGAGCGCGGGCCACGATGCCGGCGACGTCGCGCGCGGCCGCCACCGCGTCGGCGGTGTCGGCGGCGCGGTCGAGCACTGGG
>JBDTWC010000232.1:0-5134 GCA_040006875.1 Acidobacteriota bacterium
CACGTGTCGGCGGAGCGGCAACGCGCGCTCAAGGCCGAGATGCTCGCCGATGCCTTCCGCCGGATCGGCCGGATCGAGCTGGCGGGCACGCCGGTGGCCGGATCGCCGGCCGATGCCTACCGCACCCGGGCCCGCGTGCACCTGCGCCACGGCCGGTGGGGCTTCTTCGAAGAGGGCTCGCACTCGCTCTGTGACGTGGCTGGGTCGCTGCAGATGTCGGCCGAGAGCGGCGCGGTGATCGATCGCCTGTGCACCGCGCTCGCGCGTCGTGGGGCCGGCGGCACCGCCGAGATCGAGTGGGCGGAAACGGCCGACGGCAGCGCGCGCGCGGCGCACGTCACCCTCGAGCGCGCCGATGGCAAGGCGCTGGCCGCGCTCGAGCTGGTCGAGGGCCTCGATGCCGCGAGTTGGTCGGCCGCGGATCGCGACAAGGTGCACGCGCTCTGGGGCGACGTGCACCTGGTCGACCGGGTCACGGTCGGCGACCAGGTGGCCATCCCGGTGCTGCACCATGCCCGGTCGTTCTTCCAGGGCAACCGCTTCCTGCTGCAGGCACTGGTGGATGACGTGATCGGCCGGGTCACCGGCTCGCGTGTGCTCGACCTCTACGCCGGGGTCGGCCTCTTCAGCGTGGCCGTCGCTGCGAGTGGCCGCAGCGTGATCGCGGTGGAAGGCGCCGACACCGCCGCCGACGACCTGCGCCGCAACGCCGCCGCTCACCCAACGCTGACCTACCGTCATGCCGCAGTGGAGGACGAACTGGAGCTGGCGACGGCGGCCCACACCGACACGGCGATCGTCGACCCGCCGCGCACCGGCCTGTCGGCCGACGTGTCGCGCGCGCTCGCCGCCGGCGGCGTGCCGCGGATCGTCTACGTGTCGTGCGATCCCGCGACCCTCGCCCGCGACGTGCGGGTGTGCCTTGACGGCGGCTATCGCCTGGCCGACGTGCGCGCCTTCGACCTGTTCCCGCGCACGGGTCACGTCGAGACGGTGGTCACGCTCGAGCGCTGAGCCCGCTCAGGGCCGGCGGCAGGCGTCGACGAAGCCCTCGAAAAGCGGCCGGAACTCGCCGGTGCGCCAGAAGTTCTCGGGGTGCCACTGCACGCCGAGGCAGAAGGGTCCCGGTCGCTCGACCGCCTCGATGACCCCATCGGGCGCCGTGGCGACGATCTCGAGCCCGGCGCCGAGATGGTGCACCGCCTGGTGATGCCGGCTGTTGACCGGGCAGCTCTCGGCGTCCTCGAGTTTCTCCTGCATCAGGGTGAGGAGCCGCGATCCCTTCGAGATCCACACTTCGTGGGCGATGGCGAAACGCGGCTCGCGCACGTCGTGATGGAGCGCGCCGTTGACCTCGGTGGGGATGTCCTGGACGAGGTCGCCGCCCAGGGCCACGTTGAGCACCTGCATGCCGCGGCAGATCGCGAAGATCGGCAGTCCGGCTTCGGTGGCGGCCCGGACCAACGCGATCTCGAACGCGTCGCGGCCCGGCTCGGCGGCAGAAACGGTGCTATGCGGCACGGCGCCGTAGAGATCGGGGGCGACATCGCCCCCGCCGGTGAGGACGAGGCCATCCACCTTGGCGACGGCCGCGCGCGGGTCGTCGTCGACCGAGAGGTCGAGTAGCGCGGCTCCGGCCCGCTTCACCGACTCGTGGTAGTCGGACATCTGGCGGCAGGGCGAGATTGCAATCGTCGGCATGGAGTCTCCTTACATGCGCGTGGGGACGTCGATGCCCATCGTGGCCAGCGCCGCCGTGATCTGGTGCCGTACGTAGCCGAGCGCCGCGGCGCGCCACAGGCGCACCTCGGGACGTTCCTCGTTCATGATCGGAAGCGCGTGGTAGACGGCGTTGAACCCCTGAGCCAGACCGAACGTGTATTTCGCCAGCGACACGAACTCGAGCGTGCGCACGACTTGCTCGACGACTTCGTCGAGCCGCGCGGCGTCGAGGACCAGCGACCACAGTCGGTCGGCGCCCTCGTCGCCCGTGAGCGCCACCGGCGTCAGGCCGGGCAGCGCGGCCACCACGTCGGCGTCGGACACGCCGTCGCGATCGCGCAGCTTCTGGAAGATGTTGTTGGCACGGACCACCGCGTACTGCAGATACGGTCCGCTCTCGCCCTCGAAACTGAGCGCCTCGTCGATGTCGAAGGCGATGACCTTGGTACGCGAGTACTTGACCATGAAGTAGCGGACCGCGGCCACACCGATCCGCTCGGCGGTGACGCGCGCTTCCGCTGGATCGAGTTCGGGATTGCGCCGCGTCACCTCGCCCAGGGCTTTGTCGATGATCCGGTCGAGCAGGTCGTCGGCCTTCACGCCCAGGCCCTTGCGGCCCGACACTTCGACAAACGGCTTGGCGGCCTCCTCGGATCCGGGCGGCGGCGCGAAGCCGAGCTCCTTGGCGGTGGCGTGCGACAGGGCCACCATCTCGTAGGAGAAATGGGTGTGGTTGGCCGCGGCCGCAGGGTGTCCGGCCGTGACCAGCGCCTGCTTGAGCAGCTTCTGCAGATACGACTGGCGCACGTCGATGACGTTGACCGTGGCGCCGGCGGCGCCGAAGGCCGGATGCGCGGATCTGGCCAGATCGGTGCGGCTGGTCGTGGCCCAGAGCGTGTCGCCGTCGATCCGGGTGGCAAAGGGCCGGTAGAGGAAGTCGCGGCCGAGCAGTCCTGACTTCCAGAACTGGTAGGCCATGTCCTTGCCCACGTAGGTGACCGTGCCGTTGGAGCGCACGATGACCTTCTCGCGCTGTTCTTCCTCGGGCTCCGCCGCCGCAGCCAGGTCAGCGGACAGGGCCACGCCGGGCGCACCGCCGGTCTCGACGGACGCCGCGTCGGCCTCATCCTCGATCCGCATGACCCAGCACCCGGCCAGGCGCCCTTCGGGCTGGAGGAAGACTGCGCCCGACTGCGTGAGCAACTCGAACGCCCGCGCCCAGAACTGCAGGCGCAGGATGTCGCCTTCCCAGGTCAGCAACTGGTAGTCGATGCCCAGCCGCGCCATGGTCACAAGATGCGTGCGCACGATCCGCTCGGCCACGAACGCGCCGATCGCGGCCGTGGGATCGACGCCGTGCTCGATCTCGTGCAGGGTGCCGGCGCGGATCTTCAGCCGCTCCTGGTCGCCGTCGTACCACTCGGTGACCCGGGCGTAGAGATCCCAGCAGTAGTAGTCGAACCGAGTCGTGTCAGCGATGCGCTGCACCTCGGCCAGATCCAGATTGAGCAGATGGCGGAAGCCGACGACCACGTCGGCGACTTGCACACCGGTGTCGTCGATGTAGTTCTGCACCTCCACGGGCGTGCCGCGGAAGCGCAGCGCGCGCACCAGCGTGTCGCCGAGGCAGGCGTTGCGCAGGTGGCCGATGTGCGCGGCCTTGTTGGGATTGATGGCGGTGTGCTCGACGATCGTCTTGACGCCCGACCCCGCCGGCGGCGCGTGCGGACCGACGCGGGCCAGCAGGAAGGCGGCCCGATCGAGGAACAGGTTCAGATAGCCGTTGGGCGCGGCGCTCACGCTGGTCACGCCGTCGATGGCGCCGAGCGCGGTGGCCAGCTCCTGCGCGATGACGCGCGGGGCCTTGCGCAACTCGCGCGCCAGTTCGAAGGCCACCGGCGACCCGAGGTCGCCGAAGGTGCGGTTGGGAGGAACCTCGAGCGGAATCGTCGCCGCATCGCGGGCGAGGCCGAACTGCGCGGCGAGCGCGGCGCGCACGGCGGTCCGGATGCGGTCGTGCAACGGAAGCATCATGGTGTGCTGCTGATCCTAGCGGCAACGGCGGGGCCGCGGCTACTGTCTCTCGCCGGCCCGGTCGTGGACAGTGCCGCGCTGGCTAGGGTACTCTCCATCGCGCGTGGGCAACAGCATCCGGAATCACAGCGCGGCGTCGGGATCGGCGCGCAGGTAGTCGTCGGGCGTGTTCACGTTGAGCAGCAGCCGTCCGTCGGGGTCGAAGGGGGCGAGGTCGGCGTCGTCGAGCGTGCGCACGTCGAGTGCCGCCACCGCCTCGGTGACGCGCCAGTGGCCGGCGTCGACAGCAGCGCGGAGCCGCGGCGCCACGCGCCGGTGGTATAAGGCGCACAGCGGCTGCCAGCGGCCTCTGGGCCTGGGCACGACCGCGTCGTGGTCGCCCGCGAGCCCGACCAGCGCGCCCAGGAAGGCCGACGACAGAAACGGCATGTCTCCCGCCAGCACCAGCACGTGGGTGGTGTCGGCGCGGTGCACCGCGGTGTACAGCGCGCCCAGCGAACCAGCGGCCACGGCGTCTTCCCACACCGTCAGACCGAGCCCGGCAAACGGCGCCGGGTCGGGGGCGATGAGCACCGGGCGCACGCCGAGGCCGGCCAGCGCCTCGATCTGGCGGGCCAGGATGCTGCGGCCGCTCACCTCGACGAGCGGTTTGATGCGGCCCGCCAGTCGGCGTCCGCGTCCTCCAGCGAGTATGCACGCAGACCAGGCCGCCACGACCCGGCCTACGGTAGCAGATGTGCCCGCGAGGCGGTCATGACCGACGGCGGCATCGGCCGGATCCTCGTCGCCAGTCTGCATCAGAGCATCGGCGATACGCTACCTGCGCGTCTCGACTACTACGAGCACTGGCTCACGCCGATGGGCCTGCGGGACAGCCGGGCCGGGCGCGCGCCACTCGGCGCGGTGCTGAGTTTCCTGCGCCAGGAAGGGCAAGAGGCCTACGATCGGGTCATGGATGGCGCCGGGCACTGCTCCGCGGATTGGTACTTCGCGCCGGGCGGCGTGACGCCGCGGCTGCTGCGCGTGCTGCCGCGCAGCCTGCGGGCGCGCCTGGCGCTGCGCCGCTCGCGCAGGTTGCTGCGCACGGCCTTCGCGCCCGCGACCGTGACGGTCACGACGCGACGCGGCGCGGGTACAGTCGCGATCAGCGGGGCCATCTTCTGCCAGCTGCGTGAGGCGTGGCCGTGGCCGACCTGCCGCTACTACGCGGCGGCCGTGGAACGGCACATGGAGCTTCACGGCGTGCCCGCCGACGTGACCATCGAGGCGTGTCAGTCGTCCGGCTCGAGCGGCTGCCGCCTCGAAGTGACGTTCCGGCGTCACGGCGCCGATGGGCCGAAGGAGCCGGCATGAGACCACCGGTGGTCGCGCTCGTGCT
>JBDTWC010000233.1:0-5129 GCA_040006875.1 Acidobacteriota bacterium
GTGACTGCGGCCGTGGTCGTCGCGGCCGCCACGGCCACGCTGCTGCTGCCGCCGCCGCCGACGCCGCTTCCGGGCGTGGACCTGAGTGCGCGGGCACGCATGGCGGCGCTCGACTCGTTCGACCGCGTGGCCCGCCCGCTGGCCGTGCGCTACGCGCCGCTGCGCGTGTCGGCTGCGGCCGAGGTCGAGCCCATGCTGGCCGTCGCCGTGGCGGCCGGCCAGCGCACCGCGGCGCAGCCGGTCCGGGTGCTGCACAACGGCCGCTTCTCGCTGCCGGCTGGCCGCTACCGCGCCGTCGTGCGCTGGGCCGCTCGGGATCCACTGCCCGCGGCTGGTGGCGCCGTCATCGGGCTGCAGGTCGGGCGCATCGGCAGCCCGATGCTCGAGTGGCCGGTCGTGCCCACCCCTGACGGCACGTGGCGGCAGGAGTTCGTGTTGCCGGTGGACGCGGGCTTCCTCGGCTTCCGCGGCTCGCCCGAGCTCGAACGCGCGATCGCCAGTATCCGCATCGAGCCACTCGCAATCGAGGACGCGGGCACGCGCACGCCCACGCCGCCGGTACTGGCGGCGGCCGTCTACGGCGATCTGACGCTGCTCTTCCACGACGACCTGATGTACCCGGAAGCGCACGGTTTCTGGACCACGGGCGAGCGGCCTGCGCGCGTCACCATCGCGTGCTCGGCCGGCTGCGCACGCGGCGTCACCCTGCTCGTGCACAGCGGCAAGGTCGCCAACCACCTCCGTCTGGCGACGCACGGGTGGAGCCAAGAAGTCGACCTGAGCGGCGAGACGCTCGTGCCCGTGTCGGTGCCACCGCCGGCCGCCGGCGGCGTGCTCGAGCTCGACATCACGACCACCACCGGCTTCGTGCCGATGCAGATCGACCCTACCGGGCACGACCGCCGCTATCTCGGCGTGTGGATCGAGCCCCAGTTGCCAGAACAGGATCCCCACTGATGTCGATTGCCGATTTGCGCCGCGACTACCGCGCCCGGGCCTTGTCGGACGGTGATGCGCACCCCGATCCGATCGTGCAGTTCCAGCTTTGGCTCGACCAGGCCGTGCGGGCCGAGATGCTCGACGCCACTGCGATGACCCTGGCCACCGCAACGCCCGACGGGCGGCCTTCCGCGCGCATCGTGCTGCTCAAGGAGGTGGGCGCCGCCGGCTTCGTGTTCTTCACGAACTATGAGAGCGCCAAGGCCGCGCAGCTCGAGGCCAACCCGCGCGCCTGTCTGGTCTTCTTCTGGGCCGACCTGGAGCGGCAGGTGCGCGTCACGGGTAGCGTCGCTCGAGTGGACGGCGCGCAGAGCGACGCCTACTTCGCCTCGCGTCCGCTCGACAGTCAGATCGGCGCCTGGGCCTCACCCCAGAGTTGCGTGATCGCCGGTCGCGAGGTGCTCGAAGCGGCCACGGCCACGACCGCCGCGCGCTTTGCCGGCGGTCCCGTCTCGCGTCCGCCCCACTGGGGCGGCTACGCCGTGACGCCTGAGACGATCGAGTTCTGGCAGGGCCGGCCCAATCGCCTGCACGACCGCTTGCGCTATCGCCGCAGCGGCGCGGCGTGGACCCGCGAACGGCTGGCCCCGTAGGCGCGCGGCGCTGTCCCTACCACTCGATCACGCCGTGCCCGACACGCACGGAAGTGCCGCCGACATGCACCCGCGACACTGCGTCCGGCGCGGCTGCGTCGACCCGCGCCAGCAAGCGGCTCGGACGACCCATCTTCACGCCCTGCAGGCTCACGATGTCGGCCCGCGCTGCCATCGGCACGACCCCGTGGTGCACGAGATACGCCGCGAGCGGTCCCGTGGCGCTGCCGGTGGCCGGATCCTCGAGCACCCCGGCCTCGAGCGCAAACATGCGCGCGTAGACGGTGGCGCCATCGGCGGTCGGCTCGGCGCTGAACACGAACACGCCGAGATGTGAACCGCCGAACGCACTCGTGAGCGCCCGCATCGCCGCCCCGTCGGGATCGCACGCATCCACCGCCGCGCGCGAGTCGAGCGCCACGTAGTAGTAGGCCAGACCGCACGAGCCTTCGAGCACCGGCAGGCCGGTGGCAGCCCACGACGCACGGTCGGCGTTCACGGCGTCGACGACGGCCACGTCTGCGACCAGCGGCGCGCGGAACTCGGGCCGTCCCTGATCCATCCACGCCCGCGCCAGCACGCCGTTGCGCCACTCGAGCGCCACTGGTGTGAGCCCCATGTTCAAGGCGAACTCGCAGCGCTCGCGACCCGCGGGTATGACGCCCGACGCGGCCAGCGCGAAGGTCGTGCCAATGGTGGGATGTCCGGCCATCGGCACCTCGCGGGCGGGCGTGAAGATGCGCATCCGCACGTCGCCGCCGGCGTCGTCGGCCGGGAACACGAACGTGCTTTCGGAGAAGTTCATCTCGGCGGCGAACGTCTGCATCTGCGCCGTGTCGAGGCCGCGCGCGTCGGGGAACACGGCCAGCTGGTTGCCCTCGAACGGGCGGTCGGTGAACACGTCGTAGTGCACATACGCAATCGTCGGCATGCGGCGATCTTACCGGCACGGCGGGCGCGCGGGTGCACGACCAGCTGAAGCGCCAGCGATGGCACGCGTGGCCCTCGCCTTGGGGCCGGCGCGTGGAGCGTGCATCGCCCGGCCGGCGACGCCGTGACCCTCGCGCCGCCACGCCGCTGCCCACGACCGCACTGGTGCTCGTGGGGCCGATGCCCTCGGAGCGGGGACGCCGGGACGAAACGCCGGCAGACCGCGTCCAACCGGCAGCGTTACACTTAAGAGGCGCGCGTTCCCACGCCGAGGGGCCATGCGCGAGTCAGACATGTCCACCCCGCCAGCTGCCCCACTCGTCGTCGCGCTCACCGGCGCCACCGGCATCATCTACGGCGTGCGCCTGCTCGAGCGGCTGCGCGAGGCGCGCGTCAGCACCCATCTCGTGATGAGCAAGTGGGCCATCCAGACCATGCTGAGCGAGACCGACTACACGGCCGAGGGCGTGAAGCGGCTGGCCAGCGAGGTGCACAGCCCCGACGACTTCGCGGCGGCGATCTCGAGCGGTTCGTTCGTGACCCGCGGCATGGTCGTGGCGCCGTGCAGCATGCGCACCCTCGCCGCCATCTCCACCGGTAGCGGCACCAACCTCATTCATCGCGCCGCCGACGTGATGCTGAAGGAACGGCGCAAGCTCGTACTCGTGCCGCGCGAGGCGCCGCTCAGCGACATCCATCTGGAGCACATGCTGCGCCTGTCGCGGATGGGCGCCGTGATCTTCCCGCCGGTGCCGGCCTTCTACCACCGCCCCACCAGCGTAGAGGAGATCGTGGACCACACCGTGATGCGCGTGCTCGACCAGTTCGACCTGCATCTCGGCGAGACCGGACGCTGGACCGGACGCGCCCCCGCCGCTGCGACTCAACCACCCGACCGCTGAGCGCGGCGCGGCCCTGAGCGATCGCACCACCACGGCGCCGTGCGTTACACTCGGCCCATGTCTATCCGCCATGTTCCGGCTGCCGTCCTCCTCGCGGCGCTCGTGGCTGGGCCTGCGTGTTCATCGGCCCCAGAGGCGCCCCCGCCCGCGGCCACATCCGCGACGGCCCCCGAGCGGCAGTACCTGCTCGATCGCGCCGACGATGCCGCCATCGTGCAGCTCTACGCCGACGGCTTCAGTGACTTGCCGCTCAACGAGAAGCGCCTCGTCTACCATCTCACCCAGGCGGCCATCGCCGGCCGCGACATCTACTGGGACCAACGCTACGCGCACGGCCTGGAGATGCGCGGCGTGCTCGAACAGATCCTGACGCACAGCGCCGATATCGCGCCCGAATCGCTCACCGCGATCACGCACTACGCCAAGCTCTTCTTCCTGAACACCGGCCCGTTCAACAACCTCACCGCCCGGAAGTTCGTGCTCGGCGGCACGCCGGAGGCGTTGGCGGCCGCGGCCGCGCAGGCGGCCAGAAACGGCGCCACTTTCGCCACCGCCACGGGCGAGACGCTCGACGCGATGCTGACGCGCATGCGGCCGTGGTTCTTCGACCCGACCTTCGAGCCGATGGTCACGCAGAAGACCCCCGGGGGCGGCAAGGACGTGCTGCAAGCCAGCGCCAACAACCTCTACGCCGGCGTCTCCACTGCCGACCTCAAGGGCTTCACCGAGAAGTACGGCTTGAATTCGCGCCTCACCAAGCAGAACGGCAAGCTGGTCGAACAGGTCTACCGTGTGGGCGGCCGCTACGACGCGCAGATCCGCGCCGTCATCGGCCATCTCGAAGCCGCGCAGCCTTTCGCCACGCCGACCATGAGAGAGGCGCTGACCAAGCTGGTGCAGTTCTATCGCACCGGCGAAGACGCCGATCGCAGGGCCTACGACATCGCCTGGGTGAACGACAAGAACTCGCCCGTTGACACCATCAACGGCTTCATCGAGGTCTATCTCGACGCACGCGGCGTGAAGGGCTCGTGGGAAGCGCTCGTCTACTACGTCAACAAGCAGAAGACGATCGAGATCGAGAAGCTGGCCATGAGCGCCCAGTGGTTCGAAGACCGCATGCCGTGGGCGCCCGAATTCCGCAAGACCGGGGTGAAGGGGATCACGGCCACGGCTATCGACGTCGTGATCGAAACCGGCGACTCCGGCCCGATCACGCCGGTCGGCATCAACCTGCCCAACGACCAGAAGGTGCGGGAGGAATACGGCAGCAAGTCGGTGTCGCTGTCGAACGTCACCGAGGCCTACGACAAGTCGACCGTGCCGGCGCTGCGCCAGGAGTTCGCGTGGGCGCCCGAGGAGGTGACCCGCGCCAACCGGTGGAGCGCCTTTGCCGGCGAGCTGACCACCAACATGCACGAGGTGATCGGGCACGCCTCGGGCAAAAACGCGGTGGCCGATCCGATCAAGGCCTTGAATCCGCATGGCTCGGCGCTCGAAGAAGGGCGCGCCGATCTGGTGGCCCTCTACTTCATCGGCGACCCGAAGCTGGTCGAGCTCGGCATCATCAAGGCCGAGGACCAGGCGGCGATCCAGCAGACCGAGTACGAAAGCTACACCAAGAACGCGATGCAGCAGTTGCGGCGCGTGCGCCAGGGCAGCCAGATCGAAGAAGACCACATGCGCAACCGCCAGATGATCGTGC
>JBDTWC010000234.1:0-5113 GCA_040006875.1 Acidobacteriota bacterium
GATCCGGGCTTCTCGAAGGACAACGTGCTCACCGCGCAGATGCAGCTGCCGGCCACGACCTATCCGGATGCCGTGGCCCGACGCAGTTTCTGGACGCGGCTTGCGGCCGACGCGAGCCGGATTCCCGGCGTGACCGCCGTCGGTCTGACGAGCAACGTCCCGTTCAACGGCATGGTCGGCTCGGGGTCGTACAACATCGTGGGCTATACGCCCGGTCCCACCGAGCCCGCGCCCCACGGCCGGCAGGAGGTGGTTGGCGCCGACTATTTCCGCGCCATGCAGATTCCCCTGCTCAAGGGACGGACGTTCACGGCCGCCGACGGCGCCGACAGCCCGCGAGTGGTGGTGATCGATCAGTACCTCGTCGATCGATATTTTCGCGAGAAGGACCCGATCGGCCAGCAGATCCGCAGCGGCGGCGGCGCCGATGGGCCGGTCTTCACTGTGGTCGGCGTCGTGGGCACCATCAGCAGCGTCGATTTGAGTGAGCCGGTCACCAAGGAACGGATCTACTACCCGGTCACGCAGCAGCCGATCCCGAACATGGCGCTCGTGGTCAAGACCGCGCTCGATCCGCAGAGCCTCGTGGCGCCGGTGCGCGCGGCCGTGCAGGCGATCGACCCCGCGCAAGCGATGGCCGACGTGCGGACCATGGATCAGTGGATCGGACGATCGCTCGCGACCCGGCGCGCGCCGACGCTGCTCCTGGGGCTGTTCGGCGCGGTGGCGCTGCTACTGTCGGGCATCGGCATCTACGGCGTGGTGGCCTACGGCGTCACGCAGCGGGTGCGGGAGTTCGGCATCCGCCAGGCGCTCGGCGCCGACCGCCGCACCATCGTGACCATGGTGCTCCGTCAGGGCGTGCGCACGGCTGCCCTCGGCGTGGCGGTGGGCCTGGTCAGCGCGATCGGGCTGAGCCGCTTCCTGCAGAGCCAGTTGTACGGCGTCGGCGCGCACGACCCGCTCGTGTTCGTGGGGGCCGCAGCCGTGCTGCTCGCGGCCTCGATCGTGGCCTGCTACGTGCCGGCGCGCAGCTCGACCCGGGTCGATCCCATGGTCGCGCTCCGTGACAGCTGACCAGCCGCACGCGCCCTGTTCGCGCCGCCCGCGTGAGCCACTCCCGCGGGAGTACACTCAGGCATGGACGCTCCGACACAAGCTCGACCGGGGCGCAATGAGCCCTGCTACTGCGGCTCGGGCCGCAAATACAAACAGTGCTGCCTGCCGGCCGACGAAACCCTCGCGGCCGCAGCCCGCAAGGTGAAGGCCGAGATCGCCTTGGCACTCGGCACGCCGGCCGAGGCCGGGGAAGGCACCGAGACCGCGGATGCCAGCTCGCCGCGATCGCCGAAGCACCAGACCCAGCAGCCGTGGCGCAACGCCACCTCGCGCGGCTTCGTGCCGCGCTCGACCACGCCGCGCAAAGCCGGCGGCAGCTAGCTCGACGCGTCTTCGGTGAGCGCTCCCAGGTAGTCGAGCACCATCTGGCGCGCCCCCGGGCGCGTGTAGACATCGCGTTGACGCGACGCGATCACACCGGCGATGACGGACGCCACTTCCTCGGCACTCTGCGAGTTGGGCAGCACGCGCGAGTCGGGTCCGCCGTGTACGGCGTTCACGCCGAACTCCGTGCGCACCACGCCCGGTGAGACCAGCGACACCTGAATGCCCGGATGCGTGACCGCCACTTCATCGCGCACGTTGGCGGTGAGCGCGTTCAGGAAGTGCTTGGCGCCGTTGTAGGCCGAGCGGAAAGGCGCCATCGGCATCCGCCCGAGCATCGATGACACGTTGATGACGTGGCCGGTGCCGCGCGCTCTGAAGTGCGGCAGCACTTCCTGCATGCCGTAGAGCGCCGACTTCACGTTCACGCGCATCACGTCGTCGATGTCGTCGTCGGTCAGCTCGGTGGCCGGACGCGAGATGCCGCGACCGACGTTGTTGATCCACACGTCGATGTGGCCGAAGCGGGCGATCGCCTCGGCCACGGCCCGGCGCACGTCGTCGCGCCTGGTCATGTCGGCGACGATCGGCAGGGCCTGGCCGCCGCAGCGCCCGCGCACCGCCGCCAGCGCATCGGCCCGGCGCGCCACCAGCACAACCCCCTTGCCCTCGCCCGCGAGGCGTTCGGCGAGCGCGGCACCGATGCCGGTGCTGGCGCCCGTAATCACTACGACCGTATCCGTCATGCCCGCCTCCACTTCATCCGCCCCGCCCGCAGCCACGCTCATCATCACTTGATCGCCCCGGCAGCGTATCAAACGGCAACCATTTCCCTGCGCCTTCCGTCTATTGCTGGCGAGGTGACCATGACGCGTACCCGCTCCTTCGCCGCCGCCGTGATGCTGGTGGCGCTGGCCGTTGCGCCGGCGCTGGCCCAGACGACCGAGGAACGGGTCGACCGCACGATTCCCTTCCAGGCGAGCGGCACCCTGCGCCTGAAGACGTTCTCGGGCAAGGTCGAGATTCGCGGCACCGAGGGCAACCAGGTGGTCATCCACGCCGTGCGGCGGGCCAAGCCCGAGCGGCTGCGCGACGTCCGCTTCGCCATCCGTGTCGACGGCGCCACCATCACCATCGACGCCAACGAGCACGACGACTCGCGCCGCAACGACAACGTGGTCGAGACCGACCTCGAGATCCAGGTGCCCATGCACACCCGCCTCGACGTGACGTCGTTCAGCGCGCCGGTCACCGTGCGGCAGGTCGAGAGCGCCACCGAGCTCGACACCTTCAGCGGCGACGTGCTGGTCGAGGCCGCGACCTGGCCCGACGGTCAGGCCCTCGACGTGAACACGTTCAGCGGCGACATCAACCTGCGCGTGCCCGGCAGCGCGCGCGGTCAGCTCGCCTTCAACACCTTCAGCGGCGACCTCACGAGCGACCTGCCGCTCACCATCTCGAGCGGGCGGGGCGGGCGGGGCCGGCGCAACGTGCAGGCGGCACTGAACGGCGGCGGCTCCTCGCAGCTCCGCCTCAAGACCTTCTCGGGCGACGCGACCCTGCGCCAGTAGCCCGGCTATGGACCGCGCCATGCGAAGGCCGCGGCCAGCCGCACCAGGCCTTCGTCGATCCGCGGTCCGCTGATGCCGCCGTAGCCGAAGACCAGGCCGTCGCGGGCCGGAGGGCCGAGGCAGAAGTCGGCCAGGCGCCGCACCGCTACTCCGCGCGCCGATGCGCGCGCCACCACCTGCGCCACGTCCACCTTGGCGCGGGGCGCGATGGTGGCGGTGAGATGCATGCCGGCGGCCGACGGCACCAGCCGTAGCCACGGCGCCAGGTGGCGCTCGAGACCGGCGGCGATGCGCGCGTAGCGGCTGGCGTACTCGCGCGTGACGGCGCGGATGTGACGGGCCAGCAGCCCCTCGTCGATGAAGCGGGCCAGCGCCGCCTGCGTGGCCAGCTCGCCGTGCCAGTCGGTGAGCTGCTTGGCGGCATGCAGCGCCGGCTGGAGCGACACCGGCGCCACCAGAAAACCCACCCGCAGCGTCGGCAGCAGCACCTTTGAGAACGAGCCGACGTAGATGACGCGCCCGGCGCGATCCAGGCTCTGCAGCGGATCGAGCGGACGGCCGCCGAAGCGGAACTCGGTGTCGTAGTCGTCTTCCACGATCACCCCGCCGCTTCGTTCCGCCCAGGCGAGCAGCGCCGTGCGCCGGCGCAACGACATCGTCGTGCCCATCGGAAACTGGTGGGATGGGGTGACGTAGACGAGCCGCGCGCGGCGCGGAATCGCCTCGACGACCAGACCCTCGTCGTCTACCGGCACGCCCACTACGCGCGCTCCGAGAGTCTGATAGAGCAACCGCACGCGTCCATAGCCGGGGTCTTCCACCGCCACGCACGCGCCCGGCGCGATCAACACCCGTCCGACCAGATCGAAGGCCTGCTGCGCTCCTTGCGTGATCACCACGTCGTCGGCGTCGGCTCGTACCGCTCGCGACACGCCGACATGACGCGCCACCGCCGCGCGCAGCGCCGCGTCGCCGGCCGGATGGCCGTAGGTGGCGTACTGGGCCGCGGAGGTGCGGAACTCGTTGGCGACGAGGCGCCGCCACGCGGTCAACGGGAACAGGCTGTCATCAGGCGTGCCGGGGCTGAAGTCAAACGGCACATCGCCGCGCCGGCGCTGCGCTAGTACCGGAATCGACCGCCAGAGGTCACGCGGATGCACGGCGCCGGGCGGCGCGCGGCGGCTGGTCCCCGGCTGGCGCGGCAGCGGTGCCGCAGCAACAAAGGTGCCGGCGCCCACCCGTCCGCTGGTCACCCCCTCGGCCAGGAGCCGCTCGTAGGCCACGCCAACGGTGTTGCGCGACACCTGCAGGCGGAGGGCGAGTTCGCGCGTCGCGGGGAGCCGGGCGCCCGGGCGCAGCCGGCCGTCGAGGATGGCGTCGAAGATCTGACGGTAGATCTGCTCCGCCAGCTCGCCGCGGCGGCTCAGACGCACGTGCACGTCCATTGGCTCACTGTGGATTGGCCCGCTCGAAATTGTCAATATTGGCTCTTTGATGGGTCCATTCTCCGCGCTACATTGCCGCTTCAGGAGTGCCAGTGCCATGCTCGAACGCCTCGACTACCTCAACGCCGCTCCCGGCATCTATCACGCGATGCGCAGCCTCGAGGCCTATCTGGCTGGGTGCGGCCTCGAGTCGGGCCTCATCCATCTGGTAAAGCTGCGGGCCTCGCAGGTCAACGGCTGCGCCTATTGCCTCGACATGCACTGGAAGGACCTGCGCCACGGCGGCGAAACCGAACAGCGGATGTACTCGCTCGATGCGTGGCGCGAGTGCCCCTTCTACACCGCCCGTGAGCGCGCCGCGCTGGCCTGGACCGAAGCGGTGACGCTCGTCACCCAGGGCCACGTGGCCGATGCGGTCCACGACCAGGTCCGCGTCCACTTCAGCGAGAAGGAACTCGCCGACCTCACCTTCGCCGTGGCGACGATCAACACCTGGAACCGCCTGGCGATCGCCGGACGGACCGAGCCGGGCACCTATCAGCCGGCGACGGAGGCCTGAATGGCGAACCCATCTCGCAGGAGTCATGTCATGACCACGCACGCGCTCTCCGTGTTGGCGGCAACGGTCGCGGCTCTCGTCGTTGCGTCGAGCTC
>JBDTWC010000235.1:0-5111 GCA_040006875.1 Acidobacteriota bacterium
GAGCCGGTGCAGACAAAGATAGTTGGCCCGGCCCTTCATGCACGTGGCGGTGAAGGGCACGCCCAGTGCCTCGCGCAGCACCGGCACGTCCTTGTTGTAGATCTGCTCCTGGAGGTTCTTGGTGCCGGTGGAGACGAGCACGCGGTGGCCGCTCAGGATCGCTGGCACCAGGTAGGCCATGGTCTTGCCGGTGCCGGTGCCCGCTTCGGCGAGCAGCACGCCCCCGTCCTGGAGGATGCCGGCCATGGCGGCGGCCATGCGCCGCTGGCCGTCGCGGGGCTCGAACTGCGGCAGGGCCCGCGCCAGCGGGCCGTCGTCGGCGAAGGCGCGCGCGACCGCGTCTACGAGACGGCCGGAGTCTTGTAGAGCGGGAACATCTGGCACAGGTGCTCGACTTCGCCGTGCACGGCCGCGGCCACCGCGGCATCCTCGGGCGCCGCCAGCACCCGGGCAATGAGCCCGGCGATGGTGCCCATGTCGGCCGCGCGCATGCCCCGGGTGGTGACCGCCGGCGTGCCGAGGCGCACGCCGCTGGCCACCATCGGCGGATTGGTGTCGAACGGAATCGCGTTCTTGTTCACGGTGATGCCGGCGCGGCCGAGGGCGCCCTCGGCCACCTTGCCGGTGATCCCCTTGGAGAACACGTCCACGAGCATCAGGTGGTTGTCGGTGCCGCCGCTGACCACGCGGAAGCCGGCGTTCACGAGGCCCGCGGAGAGCGCTGCCGCGTTGGCGATGACGTTTTTCTGGTAGTCGACAAACGCCGGCGCGGCCGCCTGCTTGAAGCACACCGCCTTGGCCGCGATGATGTGCATCAGCGGCCCGCCCTGCACGCCCGGGAACACCGCCCGGTCGATGTCCTTGGCGTAGGCCTGCCGGCACAGGATGAGGCCGGCCCGCGGCCCGCGCAGCGTCTTGTGCGTGGTGGTTGTGACGAAGTCGGCGTGCGGCACCGGGCTCGGGTGCAGGCCGGTGGCGACCAGCCCGGCGATGTGCGCCATGTCGACCATGAACAGTGCGCCGGCCCTTTTCGCGATCTCGCCCATGCGCGCGAAGTCGATCACGCGCGGATAGGCGCTGGCGCCAGCGATGAGCAGCTTGGGCGAGTGGGCGAGGGCCAGCCGCTCGACTTCGTCGTAGTCGATCCGGTGGTCGCGCTCGCGCACCCCGTAGGGGACGATCGTGAAGTACTTGCCGGAGAAGTTGAGGGGGTGGCCGTGACTGAGATGGCCGCCGTGGGCCAGGTTCATCCCCAGGATGGTGTCGCCGGGCTTGAGCATGGCAAGCAGCACCGCCATGTTGGCCTGCGCGCCAGAATGCGGCTGCACATTGGCGTGCTCGGCGCCGAACAAGGTCTTGGCCCGCTCGATGGCCAGCGTCTCGACCACGTCGACGTACTCGCAGCCGCCGTAGTAGCGCTTGCCCGGATAGCCCTCTGCGTACTTATTGGTGAGCACCGAGCCGGCCGCTTCGAGCACGGCCACGCTCACGAAGTTCTCGGAGGCGATGAGCTCGAGGCCGGTCTCCTGCCGTCGCTCCTCGTTGGCGATGGCGGCGGCCACGTCGGGATCGGCGTCAACGAGCGAGCGCCGGAACATGGCCTGGTCGAAGATGTCGCTCATGGGGTCCTGACTACGCGGCGCGGGGCCGCCTACGACGACTTTGCGTCGTGGGAATGGGGGTCGATCAGTTCGAGCTTGTGCACGCGTCGCTCGTGCCGCCCTCCGGCAAACGGTGTCTGCAGGAACGTGGCGACGATGCCCTCGACCTCGGCCGGCACGGCCCGGCGCGCGGCCAGCGAGAGCACGTTGAGGTCGTTGTGTTCGCGGGCCAGGGCGGCACCTGCGACGTCGTTGATCACGGCGGCCCGGATGCCATGGACGCGGTTGGCCGCAATCGCCATGCCCACGCCGCTGCCGCAGACAAGGATGCCGCGATCGGCCTCGCCGGCGACGACCGCGGCCGTGACCAGGGCCGCGAAATCTGGATAGTCGACCGACTCGGCGGACGAGGTGCCGAAGTCACGCCACGCCACGCCTTGCGCGTCGAGCGTGCGCTTCACTGCTTCCTTCAACTCGAAGCCCGCGTGATCGGCGCCAAGGGCCACCAACATGGGCTGATTGTACAACGGCACTACGAGATCTCGTGACCGGCCAGATCCCCAGATTGATCAGGCGATCGCCCAATCAGCACCTGAGAGCACACGGTCATCGCACCATCGAATCATCAAATGCGAGCTACCCTATGACCGTGCCCGCCGTCCAAATCTCTCCGCGCGGGGAAACCCGCCTGCGTCACGGCCACCCGTGGATCTACCGGTCGGACGTCGCTGCAAGCGACGCCGAGGCCGGGGCCATCGTGCAGGTGCGGGGCACGCGCGACCGCGTGCTCGGCCATGCGCTGTTCAGCGATGAGTCGCAGATCGCCCTGCGCATGCTCACCCGCGACGACCGGCCGATCGACGCCGCGTTCTGGCAGGATCGCCTGCGCGCGGCGATCGCGTTCCGCGACGGCCTGGCCATCGACGCCTCCGCCTGCCGCCTGGTGCACGGCGAAGCCGACTTGCTGCCCTCGCTGGTCGTCGATCGCTATGCTGACGTGCTGGTCATCCAGACGCTGTCGCAAGCCACCGACCGCCTGCTACCCGACCTCACACGCTGGCTGGTCGAGTTGACCGGGGCGCGCGGCGTGCTCGAGC
Source organism: Acidobacteriota bacterium (assembly GCA_040006875.1). Taxonomy (GTDB): domain Bacteria; phylum Acidobacteriota; class Vicinamibacteria; order Vicinamibacterales; family UBA2999; genus CADEFD01. The sequence continues at coordinate 2,699 of JBDTWC010000235.1, forward strand.
GCAACGACCCGCGCGTCCGGCAGCTGGAAGGCCTCGAGTCGCGCGTCTCGGTCGTCTACGGCGAGGTGCCGGATCTCGTGCGCGTGCACGAAGGGCCAATCGAGTACGACGTGGACGTGCGCGAGGGCCAGAAGACGGGGCTCTTCCTCGACCAGCGCGAGAACCACGCCGCGGCGGCCACCTACGCGCGCGGCCGGCTGCTCGACGCTTTCAGCTATCACGGCGGCTTCGCGCTGGCGATGGCGCCCGGCTGCGCCAGCGTCGAGGCGCTCGATGCCTCGGCCGACGCGGTCGAACACATCCTGGTCAACGCGGCCCGCAACCGGCTGCCGCAGGTGCAGGCCCGCGAGGCCAACGCCTTCGACGAGCTGCGGCGGCTCGAGAAGACCGGCGCCAAATACGACACGGTCGTGCTGGATCCACCTGCCTTCGCCAAGAACAAGGGCGCCGTCGAGAAGGCGCTCTCGGGTTACAAGGAGATCAACCTCCGCGCTCTGCGCCTGCTCGAGCCCGGCGGCATCCTGGTCACCTGCACCTGTTCCTATCACGTGGACGAGGGCATGTTTGCCGAGGTCGTGCACGCCGCGGCCATCGATGCCAACTGCCAGGTCGCGATCGTCGAACAGCGGTCGCAGGCTCGGGACCATCCCGTGCTGCTCGGGGTCCCGGAAACCCGGTATCTGAAATGCCTCATTCTCAGGAAGCTCGCCTGAGCCATCGATACCAATGCGCCTCGCGGATGAACGCGATTCACATCGGGCCCGCATCGATGCGGAGGGGCGAGGCCTTCGTCGACCAGCAGTGATCCCAGCGCTTGCGCGCTCGAGCCGACGGCGATACGCTTCAGGCCCATGTCACGAGTTGTCACGCTATCCCTGCTGATCCTGCTCACCGCTGGCCTCTTCCAGCATCCTCTTTCAGGTCAGACCGCCGGGCTGCGCGGATTCACGACCGAGGGGGCCGTCGCTCAGCGGGCCCTCGAGGAACGCTTCCGGGCCGTGCCCGATGCGGCGCGACTGCGCGAGTACATGCTGGCCATGAGCGCCGAGCCGCATGTGGCCGGACGGCCCGGGTCGAAGGTGGTCGCCGACTACGCGCTCGAGAAGTTCAAGTCGTTCGGGCTCAACGCCACGATCGAGGAACTCGAAGCCTACATGCCGTGGCCGATCGAGCGCCGCCTCGAGCTGGTGGCGCCGGAGGGCCGCGTCCTGCAGATCCAGGAGCCGCCGGTGCCGCAGGATCCCGACTCGCTCGACAGCGACCAGACGCCGACCTTCAATGCGTATTCGGCCGACGGCGAGGTCACCGCCGAAGTGGTCTACGTGAATTACGGCATCCCGGCCGACTACGAGCAGCTCGACAAGCTCGGCGTGAGCGTGAAGGGCAAGATCGTGCTGGCCCGTTACGGCGGCAGCTGGCGCGGGATCAAGCCCAAGGTTGCCTACGAGCACGGCGCCATCGGCTGTCTGATCTACTCCGACCCGAAGGACGACGGATTCTTCCAGGGTGAGGTCTATCCCGATGGACCCTATCGCCCCGAGTTCGGCGTGCAGCGCGGCAGCGTCATGGACATGCCAATCTACACCGGCGATCCGCTCACGCCGGGCTGGGGCTCCGAGCCGGGCGTGGGCAAGCGGTTGGCCCCGGCCGACGCCAAGACCATCCTCAAGATTCCGGTCATGCCGATCGCGTGGGGCGACGCGTTGCCGATCTTCAAGGCCATGAAGGGGCCGGTGGCGCCCGAAGCGTGGCGCGGCGGCCTGCCGGTGACCTATCGCCTCGGCGCCGGACCGGCCAAGCTGCACTTGAAGCTCGCCTTCGAGTGGAAGTCGCGGCCGCTGCACGACGTGATCGTGCGCATCGAGGGTTCGACCTATCCCGATGAGTGGGTCATCTTCGGCAACCACCACGACGCGTGGGTCAACGGCGCCGACGACCCGATCAGCGGCGCGGTGTCGCTCATGGAAGTCGCGCGTGGCCTCGGCGAGCTGCTCAAGACCGGCTGGAAGCCGAAGCGCACCATCATCCTGGCTCTGTGGGACGGCGAGGAATGGGGTCTGCTCGGTTCGACCGAATGGGCCGAGAAGCACGCCGCCGAGTTGAACGGCAAGGGCGTGGTCTACATCAACACCGACGGCACCGGCAAAGGCTGGCTGCAGACCGGCGGCTCGCACTCCTTGCAGCAGTTCGTCACCGAGCTGGCCCGCGACATCAACGACCCGCGCACCGGCAAGCCGGTGCTCGACGAAGCGCGCACGCACGCGATCAAGGATCTGCCTGAAGCGGAGCGGGCCGACGCGGAGAAGGACCCGGCCATCCGCATTGCGCCGCTCGGATCGGGCTCCGACTTCACGCCCTTCCTGCAGCATCTCACCGTGGCCTCGCTCAACCTCGGCTTCGGCGGGGAGAGCCC
>JBDTWC010000236.1:0-5106 GCA_040006875.1 Acidobacteriota bacterium
GAGGCGACCTCGCTCATGGGCAAGCCGCTCGTGCCGATGACCCTGCCCGAAGCCGACCGCACCAAGCTCGAAGCGAATCTCAAGGCCGCGCAAGACGACCTGGCCACAGCACCCGACAGCGCCGACGCCTTGGTCTGGGTGGGCCGGCGGCAGGCGTATCTCTGGCACTACCGCGACGCCATCGCCACCTTCACGCAAGGCATCGAGCGCTTCCCGAACGACCCGCGCTTCTACCGTCATCGCGGCCATCGCTACCTCACGGTGCGCAACTTCGACGGCGCCGTCGCCGACTTGGAGAAGGCGGCCGCGCTGATCAAGGGCGAGCCCGACGAGATCGAGCCCGACGGCGCGCCCAACGCCGCCGGCAAGCCGCGCAGCACGCTGCAGTTCAACATCTGGTATCACCTCGGCCTGGCCTACTACCTGAAGGGCGACCACGCCAATGCGCGCCGCGCCTACGACGAGTGCCTGAAGGTGTCGGACAACGACGACTCGATCACGGCCATCACCGACTGGCAGTGGATGAACTACATGCGCATGGGCGACAAGGTGGCCGCCGCCAAGGTGCTGGCGCGCATCACGCCGAAGATGGACATCCTCGAGAACGCCTCGTACCACAAGCGCCTGCTGATGTACAAGGGCCTCGAGAAGGTCGAGACGCTGCTTGACACCGCCAACGCCGACGACCTCACCATCGCCACCCAGGGCTACGGCGTGGGCAACTACTACTTCGTGATGGGCGATGAGGCCAAGGCGAAGGAGATCTTCGACCGCGTGCTGGCCGGCAAGCAATGGGCCGCGTTTGGTTACATCGCCGCCGAAGTCGATCGATCGAAGATGCAGTAGCTGCCCGGCTGTCGCCCTCTCTACGCCGTGACCGTCTCCGATACCGGCGTCGCCGGCGCCTGGTAGGGCCGCACGCTCATCCGGTAGCCCGTCCACGTGAGCAGCATGCCCACGAGCTCGGTGACATAGAGCACCTCCACGTGGCCCATCCGGGTGGCCGTGCCACCGATGCCCGGTAGAAGCGCGCCGATCGCGATCAACACGTTGGCCCACATGCGATGGCGTGTGGCCGGGTCGGCACTGTACTTGAGCGCCGACAGAATGGCGCCGCCGATGAGGAACACGACCGCGTAGAGGTTCACGATCGGGCTGAACATCCGCACCCACTGCCACTCGAAGACGCGCCCGCTCAAGCGGTGGGCCTCCACGAGCGAGAGGTCGATCGGTGACAGATACACCGCCACCGACGCCGCCAGCACATAGATGATGAGCAGCGTGGTGAGGGTGTGTGCCACCTTGCGGGGCAGCATCAGATAGACCGTGCCCTGCGCCAGCGGCGCGCCGCCGAGCAGCGCCCCCGACACGTACCAGGCGCGGAAGATCTGCTCGTGCCATCCAAACAGCGTGGTCGACGCCTCGGTGAACGTGCCCACGCCGTAGGTGGCCACGCCCAATGCCCACCACAGCAGGTGCAGCCGCTCGGGATGCTGGCGATAGCGTCGGAAGATCTCGAGCGCGAAGGGGATCGCCAGCAGCGTGGTGACGATCGGAATGAAGTGGACTGCAGATGACGACATGGCCGGACTTTCGTGGTCGTGATCCGCAGGTCTCAGAATGAGCCGAGGTTGAGCCCGACCGTGAAGCTGCGTCCGCGCGCGGGTGCGAACTGGAAGTGCTCGCGGTAGTACTTGTCGGCCAGGTTCTCGAGCGCGAAGGTGAGGCCCACCCGGTCGCGGCCGCGGGTGAGGTTCACGCCAAACGACACGCGCTGCACGGTGAAGCCTTGGAGCGCGAGCAGGTCCTGCGGAATCAGGAAGGGCGAGTCGAGCAAGGTCGAGGCCACGCGGTTGATCTTGGGCTGCGTGCGCACGCCGTACTCCACCCAGAAGCGTCCCGACGACTCGGTGAAGCGCGCCGCCGCCACCACCTTCAGCGGGGTGATGTTGTCGGCCGGCGTGTCGCTGATGTCCACGCCGCCGGGGCCCTTGCCGCTGGTGACGGTGCCGCGCGTGAAGGCGCCCGAACCCGACAGTGACAGCACGCCGCGGCGGGTCACGATCGGCGCGTCGACCGACATCTCGACGCCCTGGATACGCACGTCGGCGAAGTTGAGGGCCTGGGCCAGCGGGCCCGCCGGCGTGATCGCCACCACGAGGTCCTGCGCGATGAAGTTCTGGTACTGGTTCACGAAGGCGTAGGCGCCACCGGTGACTCGGCCCACCGCGAACTTGGCGCCGAGGTCGAAGTTGTTGCCGGTCTCGGGCTTGACCTTGATGTTAGGCGCGATGCTGCCGGCGGTGGCCGGTCCGGCAAAGAGCAGCTCTTCGAGGTTGGGGTGACGGTAGCTGCGGCCGAAGCGGATGAATGGATTCACGGCGCCGCCGGGATTGACCACGACGCCGAGGTCGCCGGTGAGGGAATTGCGCGCGATCGACTCGCCATTGGCGCTGGGCAGCGTGGCCGGATCGATGGCCGGCACGGCGCCGGCGATCACCGGGGCCACGTCGTAGCCGGGCGTGTTCTTGGTGGTCACGTTGTAGAAGTCGCCGCGCAGGCCGCCGATGATCGAGAGCCTGGGGGCCACGCGCCATTCGTCCTGCGCGAACACCGCGATGTCGCGCAGCGCCGCGTCGGGCACGCGCACCGGCCGCGACACCGAGGGCGGGCCGAGCACGATCGGCGCCGGGAATACCGTGGGCGCCGGGCCGCGGGCGCCGAGCGCCACCTGGCCGAGCATCGAGGTGGTGGTGGAAGTGACGCGAGCATCGCGGCTGCGATCGCGGTAGAACGTCGCGCCAGTGGTGAGCACGTGGTTCTTCGCGGGCGTGATTACCGCCTGCAGGTCGATGCCGGGCGTCCACACCCGCTGCTCGGTCTCCGACAGGATGTCGAGGTGGAAGACCGTGATCGGGAAGAACGTCACGGCCGTGGGCGCCGGGAACTGCACCGGCAAGGTGTTGCGCAGCAGCCGCTCGGTGCGCTGGAAATAGGTGGTCAGGGCCAGGTTGGCCAGCCACGGCGTGACGGCCTGCGCCTCGTAGCGCACCGACACCTTGTCGAGGTTGCTCTTGGGCAGCGAGGTGCCGTTGAAGAAGTAGGGGGTGGCGAAGTCGGGAAACCCAACGTCTTCGACGCGGCGATGCTGGAAGCGGGCGCGCACACGTCGATTTTCACCGAGCTTGAAGAGGGCGGTGGCGTTGACGAAGTTGCCCTGGGCCTGCGAGTTCAGCACCGTGTTGTCGGTGCGCACGTAGGGCGCGTTGAACGGGTCGGGGAACGCGTTGAACGCAAAGCCGAAGTTGGTGTCGATGGTATCGGCGCGCGTGATCTGGCCGGAGGTCAAGTACGGGGTCGTGTCCTCGACGTCGAGGTGGCCAGCCTGGTAGTTGCCGTAGTCCTCCGCCCCCGCTTGCACGCGGAACGCGTAGCGCGGCGCAGTGGCGCCGAACGTGAGGCTGCCGCGGCGGCCGTCTTCGTTCGAGCTGTAGTAGCTGTTGAGGCCATAGATCCACTGCCGCGTGGGCGTGAAGGTGGGTTCGTTCGTGACGATGTTCACGGTCCCGGCCAACGCGTCGGATCCGTAGAGCAGGGTGCCGGCGCCGTTCACGATCTCGATCCGGCTGATGGTGTCGGTGGGAATCAGACCCACCTCCGCGCCAGTGCGGTCGGTGGCCTGGCGGGCCGTGTTCAGGCGCTCGCCGTCGACGAGCACGAGCATGCGGGTCGAGTCGAGGCCGCGCAGGCGCGGACGCACGCCGAACGGGCCGTTGCCCACCTGCGTGACGTTGGCGGCCGTGGCCAGCGCGTCGCCGGTCGAGAGCGGGTTGGCCTGCTCGATGGCCGCGGCGCCGATGGTCTCGACGTGCAGCGGGATCTGCTTGATCTCGCGTTCGGCGCGCGCGGCGGTTACGCTGACCGTGCTGGCAAACGAGCCCAGGTCGAGCTGCACCGGCACGTCCAGCGTCTGCGCGTCGGTGTCGAGCGAGATGGTGCGCGCGGCTTCCGAAAAAGACGGGCGCAGCACCAGCACGAGATACGTGCCGGCGCCGGGTGCCGGGATTGTGTAACGGCCGTCGGCGCCGGTCCGCGCCTCCACTTCGGCGCCCGAGGCGACCGACCGCAGCACGACGCGCGTGCCGGCCAACGGCGCGCCGCTGCTGTCGGTGACGACGCCGGTGACCGTGGCCGCCAGTGCGGGAACGGCCCACACAGCCAAGGCCGTGCACAGGATGAGAATTCGGGTACGCATGACTCTACACTCCGCAATCGAAACCATGCGGCAGCCGGCGCCAGACCAGGTGCGGGCGTGCCGTCAACCAACCGAACGACGAAGGAACGGGTTGAAGGGCTAGGACGGCGGAGGGGGTCGAGGCAGGAAAGCGAGGCCGGAACCGGGGTCGAGCGCAAACCCGCTGGGCGCGACCGCCACCGGGCCGGTCCGGCGTGGAGCGACGCGCCCGAGGCGACCCGCGACGAGCAGGAGCAGGGTGAGCGCCAGCGCCGACACCGACGCGACCAGTTGGCCGAGCGTGGCCACGGTTTCCGGCAAGGACGGGGTGGCGAAGCCGTCGAGGTCGTTGCCCAGAGCGGGTCCGTGCAGTAGAGCCGCCAAGAGCCAGATGACCACGGCCTTGCGTCCGACCAGCGACTCGCCGCGGCGGCGAAGCGCCACGAGCCCGCCGGCCAGCGCCAGCGCGGCCGTCCAGCGCAGGATGAGATCGGGTTCCGACAGCTGTCCGCTCCACGCCTGGTTGCCGAGCAACCAGAGGTGGAATCCGCCCAGAAGGGCGCCGAAGCCGAGCGCGGACCGGCGGAACATCGTCGGCTATTCTACCAACAACCATGCCCCACGACCGATCCGCATGCGAAGTCCTGGTAGTGGGCGGGGGACCCGCGGCCGGCACCGCGGCCCGGCTCCTGGCCCTCTGGGGACGCGACGTGGTGATTGTGGCCAAGGCGGAAAGTCCCGAGTCGGATCTGCCCGAGTCGCTCACCCCTTCCTGCCAGAAGTTCTTCGATTTATTGGGAATTTCTGCCGCGGTGGACGCCGCCGGGTTCGTGCGCAGCAGCGGCCACACGGTGTGGTGGGGCGACGGCGAG